>DATCPV010000387.1:0-2119 GCA_036569885.1 Gaiellales bacterium
GCATCGCGCAGGGCGCGACCGACTACGCGCTCGAGTACGCGAAGACGCGCGAGACGATGGGCAAGCCGATCGCGCAGCACCAGCTGATCCAGGCGAAGCTCGCCGACATGGAGACCGAGTGCGAGGCCGCTCGGGGGCTCCTCTACCGCTACGGGCGCATGGCCGACGAGGGCGTCGAGGGGCCGGAGCTGACGAAGGCGTCGGCGATGGCGAAGCTCAAGTGCGGCGACGTCGCGATGGCCGTGACGACCGATGCGGTGCAGATCCTCGGCGGCTACGGCTACATCCAGGAGTTCCCGGTCGAGCGGATGATGCGCGACGCCAAGATCACCCAGATCTACGAGGGCACCAACCAGATCCAGCGGATCGTGATCGCGCGGGAGCTGCTGCGCGGGCTCTGAGGGTTAGATGTGTCCGGTGAGGTACAGCCGGATGCCCTGCGCGATGCCGAGCGCGGCGCGGAGCCGGAACGCCCGTGACTCGAGCTTGGCGGCGTCGCCGGGGTTGGGCATGTTGCCGGTCTCGATGAAGATCTTGGGCACGTGCGACAGGTTCGTGCCGCCGTACGCGTCGGAGCGCAGGAACCCGGTGGTGTAGAGGTTCGAGACCGGCATGCCGGTGACCTTGTGGAAAGCCTTCAGCATGGCAGAGCCGAGGTGGACATCGCGGATGATCCGCTTCGGCCCCAGCCCGACCCCGGGCAGCGGCGTGCTGGGAGCGATGACGTAGAACCCGTGCACCGAGGCGGGCGAGCCGTCGGCGTGGATCGAGACGGCGGCGTCGGCGTGGTTGATGTTGCCGAGCGCGGCGCGGCGGGTGATGCACGGCCCCCACGGCCGCGTGTTGACGTGTGTCATGATGACCGTCGCGCCCATGTCGCGGAGGATCCTGACCACGTGGATCCCGACCTCGAGGTTGTACCTCGCCTCGGTGAACCCGCTGGCGGTGGCGGTGCCGGTGGTGTCGCAGGGCTTCGTCCGGCCGGGGATCCCGTAGAAGACCGGGCGGTTGATCTCGGTGGGGTGCAACCGGTTGCGGACGTTGTGCCCTGGGTCGATCACGATGACCTTGCCGGCCAGCGATTTCGTCGTCGCTCGGTGGGCCGCTGCCCTGTGCGCGCCCGCGGCGACGGTGGCGTACCCTCCCGCGGCGAGTGCGACGAGCACGACGGCGGCGACGGCGAGACGGCGGTTGCGGGGTGGCAGTGCGGGCACTACCCGAGACTAGCCGCAATCCTGGCCGCATCCCGGATCGGCGCCGCGATCTCGGGCATGTTCGTCTCGACCGCGTCCACGCCCCAGGCGAAGAGCTCGGCGATCTCCTCCGGATCGTCGACCGTCCAGGTGCCCACCCGCACACCGCGCTCGTGGGCGAGGCGGGCGACCTCCCGTCCCGCTCGCCGAAGCGACGGCGCGTCGGGCAGCAGGAACGGGTGGCCGTGCGCCACGACGTGGTCGAGCCCGGCCCGCAGCGCGTCGGTGCCGTCGGTCTCGAGCCCGGTCGCAATGGCGGCGTCACGCTCGCGGACGCGCGCGAGGGCGCCGGCGTGAAACGACGATACGAGCGCGGCGTCGAAGCGCGCGTCGCGCAGCTGGTCGACGACCGCATCGGCCGCCGCCCCGCCCGGGTCGTCCTTGATCTCGATCTCGGCGCCGGCCCGGCCCTGGAGGAGGTCGAGCGCGTCCCGCAACGTCGGGACGTGCAGCGCCCGCACCTCGGCCAGCGTCAGCTCGCACACGAGCCCGCGGCCGTCGGTCGTCCGCGCCACGTCGGGGTCGTGCATGACCACGAGTGCGCCGTCGGCCGTCAGCCGGACGTCGAGCTCGACCATGTCGGCCCCGGCCCGCACCGCCGCCTCGAACGCGGTCAGGGTGTTCTCGGGCCACGCGGCCGATGCCCCCCGATGCGCGATGACCACGGGCGCCGCGAGGCCTGCGGGCATCACAGCGACATCAGCAGCACACCGCCCGGGTCGACCCGGAGGACGACCTGGGCGTCCATCTCGAGCACCAGCGCCTGTGCGCTCGGCATGTCCGAGAGGATGACCCCGGCGTCGGTGTCGAACGCCACCCGGGTCACCGGCCCGAGGAACGTGTGGGTCCTGACCCGGCCGGCGATG
>DATCPV010000388.1:0-9122 GCA_036569885.1 Gaiellales bacterium
CCCTGTGGCTCGTCGCCGGCGCCCCGCCGGAAGGGGCCAACACACTCGAGATGACCCCTGAGCGGCTGGCCGCCCTCTACCCGGACGGCCCCAAGGCGCTGCCGCCCGAACTGTCATAGACTGGCCTCATGAGCGCCTTCGGCGGGATCGACCGCCTCGAACATCTGCGGATCTGGGACGGCGTCACCGCGCAGGCGGTCGAGGGCGAGCGGACGACGCTGGCCGTCATCGACCTGGAGCCGGAGAGCTCCGTCCCGGAGCACAGCCACGAAAACGAACAGCTCGGTGTTCTCATCCGCGGGTCGATGCGCTTCCGCGTCGGCGAGGAGACCCGTGAGCTCGGCCCCGGCGACACGTGGCGGATTCCCGGCCACGTGCCGCACGAGGTGACGGCCGGGTCCGACGGGGCGGTGGCCGTCGAGTGCTTCACGCCGGCGCGAGACGACTGGGCCGGACTCGAGCGCCTCGAGGCCCGGCCGGCCCCCCGGCTCGCCTGACGCAGCGTCCGGTCAGGCCGCAACCGGCGCGCCCGGCCTGGCGACGGCACCGGTCTGGTGCAGCGCGCCGAGGCGGTCGGGCACGCCCCAGTGCTCCACAATGCGGCCGTCGGCCACCCGCAGGACGTCGAAGACGGTTATGCGGATCGTCCGGCCGGTGGGCGGGTATCCCATGAACGCGCCGTCGTTGGTGCCCGTGGCGGTATTGCGGATCCAGACGGTGTCACCGGCGACGACGAGATCGTCGATGCGCAGCTCGAAGTCCGAGAACCCCCCCCGCAGCGAGGCGATCACGGCCTTGACTCCCTCGGGGCCGGGGGCGTGGTTCGGCCCGAACTCCTGGTGCTCGACGATGTCGGCCGCGACCAGCTCGTCGCACACCCCTCGGCGCCCCTGGCTGAAGCCCTCGTCGATCAGCCGCCGGACCACGGCCTCTGCGGTGGATACCATGTTCACGACCCTTCTATCTGAGGTTCACTGTATTTACTAAAGTGATACTGTATCGGATATGACCGAGCCCGTCAAGCCACGCCGGACGTACCACTCGCAGCGCCGCAAGGAGCAGGCCGAGGAGACGCGCGCCCGGATCCTCGCAGCGGCACGGCGGCTGCTGGTCGAGCGCGGCTTTGCCGGCGCGACGATCGCGGCGATCGCCGACGAGGCGGGGACATCCCAGGAGACGATCTACCAGGCGTTCGGCAACAAGCGGGCGCTGCTGGCCGAGCTCGTCCAGCGGGCTGTGCGCGGCGACGACCCCGCGCCGATCCTCGAACAGGCGGGTCCCGTCGCCGTGAGCCGCAGCGCCGATCCGGCCGAGCAGCTGCGCCTCTTCGCCGAAGATGTCGCACAGAGGCTCGAGCGCGCCGGTCCGCTCATGCGGGTGCTGGCGGACGCGGGTCACACCGACCCCGACCTCGCCGCGCTTCACCGCCGGTTCCACCAGGCCCGGCGCCGGAACCTGCGCACGTTCACCGACGGGCTCGCGGCGAACGCCCCGCTGCGCGTGGGCAGGACGCAGGCCGCCGACACCGTCTGGGCGCTGGCCAGCCCCGAGCTCCACACGTTCCTGACGCAGACCGCCGGGCGGTCACGGAAGCGGTACGCCGCCTGGCTCGCCGACACGATCATGCGCGCACTCATTCAAACCGGAGTCTGAACGGTGCGTGTTTGCGAGTGCGCGCCGCGTGGCAAGATACCGCGATGGGAACCGACCAGTACCACGAGCCGGCCGCCGAGCTGCCCGAGGAGACCCGTACGTTCGCGCGCCTCTGCGCGTCGCTGACCGAGGAGGCCGAGGCGATCGGGTGGTACCAGCAGCGGCTGGCGCTCGAGGCCGACCGCGAGGCGCAGGCGATCATGCGCGACGCCCAGGGCGAGGAGTTCAAGCACTTCTGCATGGACCTGGAGTTCCTGCTGCGGCGCACGCCGCTCTGGCGCGAGATCGCGGTCGGGATCCTGTTCCAGGAGGGCGACATCGTCGAGCACGGCGAAGAGTCCGAGGAGGCGGCCGTCGAGGGAGCGGCCGAGCGTGGCGAGCCCGTCGCCGGCACCGACTCGCTGGGCCTCGGGAGCCTGAGGGGGACCGCCCCATGAGCCACCTCCTGCGCGAGCATGCACCGATCACCGCGACCGGCTGGAGCCGGATCGACGAGGAGGCGCGGGAGCGGCTGGCGCCGGCGCTCGCCGCCCGTAAGCTGATCGATTTCGCCGGGCCGCACGGCTGGCAGCATTCGGCCACCAATCTCGGCCACACCGATCCGGTCGCCGAGACCGGCGAGGGGCTCACGGCGGTGAAGCGCCGGGTGCTCCCGCTGGTCGAGCTGCGGGCCGCGTTCGCCGTGTCGCGCACCGAGCTGGCCGACGCCGATCGCGGCGCCGAGGACATCGACTTCGAGGCGCTCGACGCCGCCGCCCGGCGGCTGGCCGTGGCCGAGAACGCCGCGGTCTTCCACGGCTGGAAGGCCGCCGGGATCATCGGCATCGCCGAAGCCTCGGCGCATGACCCGGTCACGCTCGGCGACAACTGCGAGCACTACCCGCGTCACGTGGCGAAGGCGATCGAGGCGCTGCTCTCGGCCGGGATCGAGGGCACCTACGGCCTCGCGCTCGGGCGCGATGCCTACACCCGCGTGCTCGAGACCAGCGAGCACGGCGGCTATCCGCTCCTGGAGCACCTGCGCGAGATCGTTGCCGGGCCGCTCGTGTGGTCGCCCGGCGTCGACGGGGCGGTCGTCGTCAGCCTGCGCGGCGGCGACTTCCTGTTCGACTCGGGCGAGGACATCTCGATCGGCTACGACCACCACGACGCCGACGCGGTCCACCTGTATTTCGAAGAGAGCTTCAGCTTCCGGGTCGTCACACCGGAAGCCGCGGTCGCGCTGGTCTAGGAAACGGCGAGCATCGTCTGGGCGGGTGCCGGCAACGCCCGACAGGCCTGCACCGGACGTGGCCGGGGAGTTGGCCCGGCAGCCTTCGGCGTGTGCTTGCCGGAGATGGCGTTGAGCGTGTTTCGGGGTTTCGCAGATCGCGAATGGAGAACCATGACCTCCGGTGCCCACTGGGGCAATGTGCCGAACTGTTCGGCATGAACGCCTGACCAGGCGTTGGGGGTCAGAACTCCGGTCGGCGGCGAAGCTTGAGCCGACAGGCGAAGGGTGTCAGCCGCCCCTGCGAATCCGGCATTGTGACCCAGTCTGCTGGACATTTCCCGGCGGATCGCGCAGTATCGTCCCGACGACGGGCCGAGTAGGAGATGCTCATGCGCACAGATGAGGTGACGGTCACATGATCACGCTGACCTCCGAGTCCACCCGGTGGCTGGTGGGGCTCGGGCTGGGGGTCGTGGTCATCGCGGTGGCCGCGGTGATCGTGATCACGATCGTCCTCTACGCAAACCGGATCGCCAAGCAGGCCGAGACGGCTGTGGGGGCGGTCGGGGTGGTGCGTGACCAGACGGCCGACCTCGGCGGCGTTGCCCGGATCAACGACTCCGGGGTGAGGATCCTCCACGCGGCGCGCGCGCTGCGAAAGGTGGCGGTGGGCAAATGACGCTTCTCGTATCTGCACAGGGCTACTGGGAGATCGCGCTCGTGATCGGGTTGGCCGCGGCGCTCGTCGTCGCGGCGCTCCTGGCCGCACTCGTCAGGGCGGTCATGAGCATCGAGCGCTCTGCGGACGGCCTGCTGGTCGCCGCGACCGCGGTCGCCGGAAACACGGCCAACATCCCGCAGCTCGAGTTGACGGCGCCCGTGCTCGGGCTGATCGTGCAGGAGGCGGTCGTCCAGGACGGGTACATGAACGCGCTCACCGACGGGTTCGGTGGAGCATGAGCACCACGATTCTCGTTGTTCTGAGCCTCGCGCTGGTTGTCGTCGTCGTGGCCGTCCTGGCCGGCGCGCTCTTCGTTGTCTGCCGCGGCCTGGAGCGGATCTCCACCAAGCTCGCGACCCTCGCCACCGCGCTGGAGGGCGTCGAGGCCGAGCACCTGCGGCCACTCGAGGGCGCCGTGACGGCGATCAACGCGCAGTTCGACATCATCCTCGGTGCGCTGCCGGGCATCGGCCGCAAGGCCGCGATCGTCGCCGAGCGGAGGCCGCGATGACCCTGCTCTGGATCGGGGACGTCATCCTCCTGGTCGTGGTCGTGCCGGTGGTCGTGTACCTGCTGAACGGGATCCTGACCGCCGCCAGGAACATCGTGCCGAGCGTGCGAGCGATCGCAACCGCCGCGGCCGCAGGGTCGAAGGACCTCGATGCCACCGCGCTGCTCCTGACGACGCAGGAACAGGTGGCCCAAACGGTCGCGGGGGTCGCCGGCTACGGCGGATCGCTCGACGTGATCCTCGACGACGCGGAGTAGAGAACGATGTCCGTACTCGCCATCACCGCACCCGGGGCAGTCCTGATCGTGATCCTGGTCCTGATCGTGCTGACCCTTGTGTACTACCTGGTCTCGACGATCGTCGCCCTGCGCGCGATCACGAACGGCCTCGACGGGGTGATCTCGAGCGTCGGTGAGATCCTCGAGAAGAGCGCGCCGGTCAACGAGGTGGTGGGCAACATCAATTCGCAGCTCGATGCGGGCGTCAAGCTGCTGGAGGGGTTGCTCGTCAAGAAGGCCGGCCTCGAGGACGCGGTCGGCCTGATCGACGGCCTCTATCCCGGCGCCGCCGCCGCAGGCCTGCGCAACTTCCCCGAGAGCACCTCCGTCACGGCCCCGCGCATCTCGGAGGTCTACACCAAGGGCACGCTCACGCTGGCGCGGCTCGGCCGGGAGGCTCCGATCGCGATGGCCAATCCCGCGGGTCCGGTGCTGCGGAACGTCGAGGGCGGCAGCCTGGCGGCCCGGCTCCTCTACCCGGACGGGCGGCAGACGGGCCCGAAGGAACTGCCGCGGTCTCCGGTCATCGGCACCGACGCCCCCGTTCAGTACGAGCAGCGGGACGACATCGGCGCCCCGCGCAAGCGGCTCCGGGCGAGGGAGTAAGCGACGCCACCACCGCCGGGCGGCGGCTGTCGACCGCGATGAGTTGCCAGGTATCCTCCAGTTGCCCTGAAAGGAACGTGCATTGCAGACTCCTGCGGCATTCGAGTATGAACGTGCAACGAGCGTGGAGGGCGCGATCGCGTCGCTGAAGCGGCTCGGCTCCGAGGCGCGGATCATCGCGGGCGGTCACAGCCTGCTGCCGATGATGAAGCTGCGGCTGGCCAATCCCGAGCACCTGATCGACATCAACGATCTCGCGGAGCTCGCCTACATCCGCGAGCAGGACGGCGAGATCCGGATCGGCGCGCTCACGCGCCACGTCGACCTGTTGAAGTCCGACCTGCTCGCCGAGCGCCTCCCGCTCTTCCGCGACGCCGAGAACGTGATCGCCGACCCGGTTGTCCGCAACCGTGGCACGATCGGCGGCTCGCTCTGCCAGGCCGACGCGGCCGAGGACCTCTCCGCCGTCTGCACCGCCGTCAAGGCCAGGGCTGTCATCCGCGGCGGCGACGGCGAGCGTGTGGTCGGGATGGAGGATTTCCACATCGGCCCCTACATGACGGCGGTCGGGGCGGGGGAGATGCTCACCGAGGTGCGGATCGCGGTGCGCTCCGGCTCCGGCAGCGCCCACGAGAAGGTCGAGCGCCGCGCGGGCGACTGGGCGATCGCCGCCGCGTCGGCGGCGATCTGGATCGGCAACGGCACGATCGCCGACGTCGGCATCGCGCTCAGCGCGGTGGGGCTCACCACCATTCACCTGAGCCGCGCCGAGGAGCTCCTGCGCGGCAAGGCGCCGACCGAGGAGCTGTTCGCAGAGGCCGGCGAGATCGCCTCGGCAGACTGCTCGCCCGGCGCCGACGGACGCGGGCCGGTCGACTACAAGCGCCACCTCGCCGGCGTCCTCACCCGACGGGCACTGCGCCGTGCGACGGCGCGCGCCCTGACTCAGGAGGCCCGATCGTGAACGTCTCGATGACCATCAACGGGCAGCAGGTCTCCCACGAGGTCGAGCCGCGGATGCTGCTCGTGCATTTCATCCGTGAGACCGCCGGCCTGACTGGCACGCACTGGGGCTGCGACACCTCCAACTGCGGCGCCTGCGTGGTGCTGATGGACGGCACGCCGGTCAAGTCGTGCACGACGCTGGCGGCGATGTGCGACGGGCACGAGATCCGCACCGTCGAGTCGCTCGAGGTGGACGGCCGGCTCGACCCGGTGCAGCAGGGCTTCCACGAGCTCCACGCGCTCCAATGCGGGTTCTGCACGCCGGGGATGCTGATGACCTCGCGGGCCCTGCTGGACGAGAATCCCAACCCCACCGACCATGAGATCAGGGTCGCGATCTCGGGGGCCATCTGCCGCTGCACCGGGTACAAGAACATCGTCAGCGCTGTGCGCTGGGCGGCCGAGCACGAAGCCACCGCAACACGAGAGGCATAAGCCATGGCGACGACCGAGAACCTTCCGAGCCCAACCACCGAGCGCCCGATTGGCTTCGGCCGCCTCAAGCGCAAGGAGGACGCGCGCTTCATCCGCGGCCAGGGCAACTATCTCGACGACATCCGCCTTCCGGGCATGGTGCACGGCGCCGTCCTGCGCAGCCCGTATGCGCACGCCCGCATCGTCTCGATCGACACCTCGAAGGCGCTCGCACACCCCAACGTCGCCGCGGTCGTCACCGCCAAGGACCTCGAGACGCTGGGCCTGGCCTGGATGCCGACGATCTCCTACGACACGCAGGCCGTACTCGCGGGCGACAAGGTGCGCTTCCAGGGTCAGGAGGTCGCCTTCGTGATCGCGACCGACGAGTACTCGGCGAACGACGCGCTCCAGCTGATCGAGGTCGAGTACGACCCGCTGCCGGCGATCGTGAACGCCCGCAAGGCGCTCGACCCCGACGCGCCGCTGATCCGCGACGACAAGGCCGGACAACGCGACAATCTCGCGAGCCCCACGTGGGAGGCAGGTGACGAGGAGGCGACCGACCGCGCCTTCGCCGAGGCCGACACGATCGTCGCGCGCGACATCATCTATCCGCGCTGCCACCCGGCGCCGCTCGAGACGTGCGGGATCATCGCCGACTTCAACCCCAAGACCGGACAGCTCGACATCTACAACGGCAACCAGGCGCCGCACGCCCACCGCACGGTCTATGCCCATGTGGCCGGCCTCGCCGAGCACATGATCCGGATCCGGTGCAATGACATCGGCGGCGGCTTCGGCAACAAGGTGCCGGTCTATCCGGGCTACGTGTGCGCCATCGCCGGGTCGATCGTCGCCGGCGTGCCGGTCAAGTGGATCGAGAACCGGTCCGAGAACCTGATGTCCACCGGGTTTGCGCGCGACTACGTGATGAAGAGCGAGATGTGCTCGAAGGACGGCAGGATCACCGGCCTGCGGGTCGACGTGATCGCCGACCACGGCGCCTTCGACAGCACCGCCCAGCCGACCAAGTTCCCAGCCGGCTTCTTCCACATCTGCTGCGGCTCGTACGCCCTTGAGGCAGCGCACGTCAAGGTCAAGGCGGTGTACACGAACAAGGCGCCGGGCGGGGTTGCCTACCGGTGCTCGTTCCGTATCACCGAGGCCGTGTACCTCGTCGAGCGGATGGTGGACGCGCTGGCGCTCGAGATGAAGGTCGACCCGATCGACCTGCGCATGCGCAGCTTCATCGCCCCTGAGCAGTTCCCGTACGAGACGACCACCGGCTGGACGTACGACTCCGGCGACTATGCGAAGACGATGCGCGTCGCCATGGACATCGCCGGCTACGACGACCTGCGCCGCGAGCAGAAGGAGAAGCGGGCGCGGGGCGAGCTGATGGGTATCGGCGCGACGTTCTTCACCGAGGGCGTCGGCGCAGGCCCGCGCAAGCACATGGACATCCTCGGCCTCGCCATGAACGACGGCGCCGACCTGCGCGTCCACCCGTCCGGCAAAGCGGTTGTCAGCATCAGCGCCCAGACTCAGGGCCAGGGCCACGAGACCACGTTTGCCCAGATCGTCGCCGAGGAGCTCGGCATCCCGCCCGAGGACATCGAGGTGCGCCACGGCGACACCGACAAGTCGCCGTACGGGCTCGGCACCTACGGCAGCCGCTCGACGCCGGTCTCGGGCGCCGCGGTGGCCGTCGTCTCGCGCAAGGTACGCGACAAGGCGCGGCTGATCGCCGCGACGATGCTCGAGACCCGGCCCGAGGATCTGGCATGGGAGAAGGGCCGCTGGTACGTCAAGGGCGACCCCGAGAAGGGCGCCATGATCGAGGACATCGCACTGCGCGCCTACAGCGGCGAGGCGATGCCGGAGGGCCTCGAGGGCGGGCTCGACGCGCAGGTGATCTACGACCCGCCGAACCTCACCTACCCGTACGGCGCCTACATCGCCGTCGTCGACATCGATCCCGACACCGCCCAGGTGACGGTGCGCCGCTTCATCGCGGTCGACGACTGCGGCGTGCGGATCAACCCGATGATCGTCGACGGCCAGATCCACGGTGGCCTGGCCGAGGGCATCGGCATCGCCCTCATGGAGCTGATCAGCTTCGACGAGGAGGGCAACTGCCTCAACTCGTCGTTCATGGACTACCTGATCCCGACGGCGCTCGAATGCCCCGACTTCGAGCTCGGCGAGACGGTCACACCCTGTCCGCACCATCCCCTCGGCGCCAAGGGCGTCGGCGAGTCGCCGAACGTCGGCTCGCCGCCCGCCATCGTGAACGCCGTCATCGACGCCCTGCACGAGACCCACGGCGTCGGCCACATCGACATGCCCTGCACTCCCGCCCGCGTCTGGGCCGCGATGCAGGGGCGGCCCGAGCCGCCGCAATGATCACTGCCGCGATGTCTCGGCGGGCGCAGGAGCTCGCGGCGGAGGGCGCGGCGTTCGTCGTCGCCACGGTCGTGCGCGCGCAGCGCCCGACGAGCGTCGAGGCCGGCAACGTCGCACTCGTGCTCGGCGACGGCACGATCGAGGGGTTCGTCGGCGGTGTGTGCACAGAGCACAGCGTCCGCGCCTATTCCCTGCAGGCGATCGAGAGCGGCGAGTCGGCGCTCCTGCGGATCTTGCCCTTCAGCGACGAGGGCGAGCCGGGCGGCGATGTCACCGCCGCCGACGGTGCGGTGACCGTGCAGAACCCATGCC
>DATCPV010000389.1:0-2477 GCA_036569885.1 Gaiellales bacterium
ATGTATTCCCGATCCCCGTGATGCTCTGGGCGGTGAGAACCGAGCCTCGTAAGGATCGGGGATACACCAACTGAGCTGCGCCAAAAGGGGTCTGACCCCGTTTGGCGCACGTCGGGCATACTCCGGCGATGCCGGAGCGGCACATCGTGGCCATGGGCGGGGGTGGGTTCCTGATGGAGCCCTCGCCGCTCCTGGACGACTATGTCCTCGCCCTCTGCGGCAAGGCCGAGCCGAACGTGTGCTTCCTCGCGACCGCCTCGGGTGATGCCGCCGCCGACATCGAGGCCTTCCACCGCGCCTTCCCTCCCGGCCGCGCCCGGGCCACCCACCTGAGCCTCTTTCGCCGCGACGAGCGCGACCCGCGCGACCGGCTGCTCGCCCAGGACATGGTCTACGTCGCGGGCGGGAACACCGTCAACCTGCTGGCGGTGTGGCGTGCCCACGGCGTCGACGCCGCGCTGCGCGAGGCCTGGGATGCGGGCGTCGTCCTGTGCGGGATGAGCGCCGGGTCGCTGTGCTGGTTCGAGGCCGGCGTCACGGACTCCTATGGCCCGCTGCGCGCACTCCACGACGGGCTTGGCCTCTTGCCCGGCAGCAACTGCCCCCACTACGACGGCGAGGCCGAGCGCCGCCCGACCTACCGCCGCGCGGTCGCCGAGGGCCTCCCGGCCGGGTTCGCGGCCGACGATTGCTGCGCCCTGCACTTCGCCGGCACCGAGCTGGTCGAGACGGTCAGCTCGCGCCCCGCTGCACAGGCCTACCGGGTCGAGATGGGCTCGGAGGGCGTCGTCGAGACGCCGATCGCCGCGCGGTACCTGGGCGCATGACCCGGCGGGTGGCGGCGAGCCTGATCGCGCTGGGCGCGGTCAACCTGGCCGCGCCGCACCTCCCGGCTCCGAGCCGGCCGGTCCAGATCGCGGCGATCGCGATCGTCTCGTTCCCGCTCGCGGCGCTGGTGGTGGCCGCGCTCGCGCCGGCGCGCTCCTCCGCGCTGCAGCTGCTGGCCGCGGCTGCGGCGGCGATCGCGACCACCGTCGTGCTCATCGTGGCCGGGCTCTCCGGCACGCCGGCGACGCTGGCCAAGCTGGTCGCGGCGGCGTGCATCGGCATCGCCCTGGCCGGGCTGCTCCAAACAGCGGGCGAGATGGTGGCGATCGCAGTCCTCGTCGCGGCGGTGGACGCCTACAGCGTGGCGGCGGGGCCGACCCACGCGATCGTCCTTCACCACCAGCAGGTGCTGGGCGACTTCACGCTCGCGTTCCATCCGCCGGGCAGCTCTTCCGTGGCCCAGATCGGCGCGAGCGACTTCGTGTTCTTCGCGCTCTTCACCGCCGCCGCCGGGCGACTCGGGCTGCGTGCGCGTGCGACCTGGGTCGCGATGACCGCATCGCTGGGTGTGACGATGACGCTGTCGTATGCCTTCGACTCGCCCCTGCCGGCGCTGCCGCTCCTGTCCCTCGCGTTCATCGGGACGAACGCCGACGTGCTGCTTGAGCGGGCGCGCCGCCGGGATGGGGCCCGGTGACCGGCCTCGGCTCGCTGAACCTGCCGGCCTTTCTGGCTGCGCTACGCTGACCGCCTGCGCGTCTGCTCCCTGCTGCCCAGCGCCACCGAGATCGTCGGCGCACTCGGCTGCGCCGACCAGTTGGTGGCGCGCTCGGCCGAATGCGACCACCCGGCGGGTGTCGAGGCGTTGCCCATCGCCACCGCCGCTCGGATCGACTCCAACGCCCTGGACAGCGGCCAGATCGATACCGCGGTGCGGGCCGCCGTGCTGGACGGCCGGCCGCTCTACGCGCTCGACGAGGATCTGATTCGGCGGCTACGCCCCGAGCTCGTCATCACCCAGGATCTGTGTCATGTGTGCGCAGTCTCGAGCGACGAGGTCGGTCGCGTGCACAGCCTCGACGCCGAGGTGCTGGCGCTCGATCCGCGGACGCTTGCGGAGGTGGCCGAATCGGTGCGGGTCGTGGCGCGCCGGCTCGGTGTGGCAGCGCGCGGCGTCGAGGTCGCCGCCGCGATGGAGGCGCGGGTCGCGGCGGTCGCCGGCACGGTCAGGGGCGCGCCGCCGGTGCGGGTGTTCGTCGCCGAGTGGCTCGATCCGCCCTTCGCCGCGGGGCACTGGCTGCCCGAGATGGTCGCGGCGGCAGGCGGCATCGAGGTGCTGGGCAGCGCCGGCACGCCCTCGTACCCGACGACGTGGGACGAGGTTGCGGCTGCATCTCCCGACCTGATCGTGGCCGCGGCGTGCGGGTTCGATGCGACCCGGATCGCGCAGGAGGCCGCCGGCATGGCGTTTCCCTGCCGAACGGTCGCGGTGGACGCCAACGCCCATTACTCGCGGCCCGCGCCGCGGCTGGCCCAGGGCGTCGAGCAGCTCGCCTTCCTGCTCCACCCCGCCCTCATGCCCGATCCCGGACTGCCGTGGATCGAGCTGGAGCCCGCGTGGACGCGGTAGCCGAGCTCCTCTCCGGCCT
>DATCPV010000390.1:0-3094 GCA_036569885.1 Gaiellales bacterium
CCACGAGGATCGTCCACGCCGGCCGCCGCTCCTGCTCGAAGACGACCAGCCGATCGGTGGCCGAGACGAGGGTGTACCCACGCGCGACGAGCAACGGCGCGAGGGTCGTCAGCACCCGCTCGATCACCCGATGGCGCGGCCGAGAGACGGCCATCCGCTCGGCGAAGCCGCGGTTGCCGGGGAACCAGGGCCGTCGCCGGGGACGGGCAGGTCGGCGCGCCGGCGGCGCCGGCAGGTCGACGACGAGCGCCTGTAGCTCCCGCACCGTCCGCGCCGCATAGGCGGCCTCGAGCCGCTCCCCCAGCTCGCTGGTGTCGAGGCGCCCGTGTGCGCAGGCTTCGCTGAGGCGCTCGGCGACCTGGTCCCGCTCGGCATCCGAGGCCCGGATCTGGGGATCCTCCATCTCCGTGCAGTATCCACCGACCCCGCCTCGGCAGTGCGGAGGCACGACCGGCTGCGGGTGGGCCGCCGCACGCTGCTGCCGGGGCCGCTCGCGTTTGGCGGCAGCCAGGCGTCGGCGTGCCGCCCCGGCACGCTGCCCCGGTGGGGAAAGTCCCCGATCGGATTGCGTCACGAATGTGCAACACCGATCGGTGGGGGACTGTCCCCGGTTGGAGGGTAGGGTGAGCGGCGTGGATGAGGTGTGCACCGAGCGGCTGCGGCTGCGCCGGTTCCGGGCCGGCGACGCGGAGGCGTTCGCGGCCATAAACGCCGATCCGCTGGTCGTCCGCCACCTCGGCGGGGAGATCGACCGCGCGGCCAGCGATGCCCTGCTCGGCCGGATCATGGGCCACTGGGACGAGCATGGGTTCGGCCTGTGGGCGGCGGAGCTGCGCGACGGCGGCCGTATGGTCGGCTTCGTCGGCCTCTCGATCCCCGGGTTCCTGCCCGCGGTGCTGCCGGCGGTCGAGGTCGGCTGGCGCCTGGCGAGCGACGTGTGGGGCCGGGGCCTTGCGACCGAGGGCGGCCGGGCCGGGATCGAGTGGGGATTCGGAGCCCTGGGTCTCGACCGCATCATCAGCATCATCGACCCCGACAATCTCGCGTCCCTGCGCGTCGCCGAGAAGCTCGGCATGCGCCCGGGCCGCGACGAGGTCCACCCCGGCAGCGGCCGCCGGTTGCGGGTGTATGAACGGAGCGCCGCCCGATGACCGGCCTTGCCCGGCGGCTCGCCGTTGCCCGCGGCGACGAGCTCGCGGACGTCGTCATCGCCGGTGGGAGCGTCCTCTCGGTGTTCACGCGCGAGTGGCTGCGGGCCGATGTCGCGATCGCCGACGGCTGGATTGCAGCCGTCGGCACCGGTTACCACGGCCGCGAGACGATCGATGGCACCGGCATGTGGGTAGCTCCCGGCCTCATCGACGCCCACGTCCACATCGAGTCGTCGCGGCTCCTGCCGGCCGAGTTCGCCCGGCTGGTTCTGCCCCACGGCACGACCACGGTCGTGGCCGACCCGCACGAGATCGCAAACGTGCTCGGCACAGACGGCGTCCACTGGCTACTCGACTCGACCGAGGGGCTTCCACTCGACGTCTTCTTCATGGCGTCGTCGTGCGTCCCCGCCTCGGCGTTCGAATCGCCGCGGCGGGCGCTCACGCCCGGCGATCTCGAGGGCCTCTTGCGGCGGCGGCGGGTGCTCGGTCTCGCGGAGATGATGAACTTTCCCGGCGTGATCGCTGGGAGCCCCGGCGAGCTCGAAAAGCTGGGGCTCGCGGGCGCAGGCCACGTCGACGGGCACGCCCCCGGCCTGCTCGGGCGGGCGTTGCAGGCGTACGCCGCCGCCGGCATTCGCTCGGATCACGAGGCGACCACGCTCGAGGAGGGCCGCGAGCGGCTCCGGGCCGGGATGTGGGTGCTCATCCGCGAGGCCTCGGGTGCGCGCAACCTGGACGCGTTGCTGCCGCTCGTGGCCGAGTACGGGCCCAACCGGCTGGCGTTCTGCACCGACGACCGCGACCCCGACCACATCGTGTCGGACGGCCACCTGAACTCGATGGTGCGGGCGGCGGTCGCCGCGGGCGTCGACCCCAAGGATGCCCTGGTGGTGGCCTCCCATCACGCGGCGACGTGGCACGGGCTCGGCGACCGCGGCGCCGTCGGCCCCGGATACCTCGCCGACCTGCTGCTCCTGCCCGACCTGCGCGAATTCCGGCCCCACCTGGTGCTCAAGGCGGGACGCCCGGTCGCCGACATCGCCGCCGCCGCCGTCCCCGACTGGGTGCGCAACACCGTGCGCGTGGCAACGCTCACGAGCGGCGACCTGCGCATTCCCTGGGACGGTGGCGGCCGCATGCGCGTGATCGGCGTTCTGCCTGGCCAGATCGTGACCGAGGCGCTGGCCGAGGAGCCGCGCGTCGTCGATGGGGCCGCCTGTGCCGACCCGGATCGCGACCTGGCCAAGATCGCGGTCATCGAGCGCCACCTCGGTACCGGCCGCATCGGGCTCGGGTTCGTGCGCGGCCTCGGTCTCCAGCGCGGCGCGATCGCCTCGACGGTCGCCCACGACGCCCACAACATCGTCGTCGCGGGGGTGGACGACGACGACATGGTGCGCGCGGCGCGCCGCCTCGCCGAGCTGGGTGGCGGGATGGTCGCGGTGCACGACCGTGGCGTGCGCGCCGAGCTCGCCCTACCGGTCGCGGGGCTCATGTCGGCCGCGCCGGCCGAGCAGGTGGTGGCCGAGAGCCGGGCCCTCGCCGATGCCGCCCGGGCGCTCGGCTGCACGCTCGAGGCGCCCTTTCACTCGCTCGGATTCCTGGCGCTCTCGGTGATCCCCGCACTCAAGATCACGGACCATGGCCTGATCGACGTCGACCGGTTCGAGGTTGTCGATCTGCGGGCCGGCTCCTGACGTCACTCGGGGCAGGGCTCGACCGGCAGGCCGGCTGCCTCCCAGGCCAGGAATCCCCCCACCATGTCGGTGGCGGTGGCGAGCCCCACGTCCTGGAGTGCGGCGGCTGCCAGGCTCGACGAGTACCCCTCGGCACACATGACGATCACCCGGCCGCTGCGCCCGGCCAGCATCGGGTCGGTGAATCCGGACGTCGGATCCACACGCCATTCGAGCACATTGCGGCCGATCACGACCGCACCC
>DATCPV010000391.1:0-2665 GCA_036569885.1 Gaiellales bacterium
GCACGGGGCCGCGCGGAGCGGACCGACGCCGCGGCGGGGCGGTCGCGGTGGGTCGGGTGCCGGCGGTGGCGGCCGTGGCCGGCCAGTCGCGGCCTGAGCCGATCCACTCCGAGACGACGGCGCGGGCGTCGTTCAGGGCCCGGGTGAGCGTGTTGGCGGCGTCGGAGCGTTCCGCCGAGGCGATGTGGAGGTCGGGATGGGCCTTGGCGATGCGCGCGCGGAAGGCCGACGTGAGCTCATCCGGCGTGACCGGAGGCGACAGCCCCAGGAGCCAGAGGGCGCGGGCACAGTCGCGTTCGGTGATGCGGCGGCGAGGCACGCGCGCAGCCTACCCCCGGGTGGCCGACGCCGCCGCCTGCGAGAATCCGCACATGAGCGTGGAGCAGCCGCATCGACCCGATTGGCTCGGCCGCCTGCCCTGGCCCTCGGCCTTCGGGCACCGCGAGTGGTACCGCTCACGCGGCGCCGCCGCACTGATCGCGGCCGCCGGCGTCGCCGCCTCCACCGGAGTGGTGGGACTGCTGACGCCGAGCGTGCCCGTCCGGTCGGCGGGGGTCTTCTACCTGGTCGCCGTGCTCGCGATCTCGTCGATCTACGGGCTCTGGCTCGGTCTCGTCACGAGCCTCGCATCGGCCGTCGCCTACAACTTCTTCTTCCTGCCCCCGCGGCACACGCTGACCATCAGCTCATCGGGCGACTGGCTCGCACTGGCCGCATTCGTCGTCACCGCGCTCGTCACGAGCCACCTCGCGTCCCGTGAACGGGTCGAGGCCGAGGAGGCGGCCAGGCGCGCCGCCGAGGCACAGCTGGGCGAGCGGCTGGCGACGCTGATCGCCAACGGCTCGCGCCTGCAGGACGCCCTGCCCCTGCTCGGGCGCCAGGCGGCCCGCGCGCTTGGCGCGCGCGACGGCGGCATCCACCTCGGCGCCCCCTCCCCCGCCGGCCAGTCCGACCGGGTCGTCCCGATCGAGCTCGACGGCCGCCGGCTGGGCGAGCTGCGCCTGATCGATGCGCCGCGGGGCTCGGCCGGCTCACCCGCCGCCGAGCGGATCGGCCGCGTCCTGGCGGGGCTGGTCGCGCTCGGCCAGGAGCGCGAGCAGCGGCTCGCGCACGAGGTCGAGTCCGAGGCGCTGCGGCGCTCGAACGAGCTCACCACCGCCCTCCTGCGGACGGTCTCACATGACTTCCGCTCTCCCCTGACGGCGATCTCGACGTCCGCCGAGGGCCTCCGCTACGCCCAGCTCGATGCGGACGAGCGTGAGCTCCTGGACACGATTGCCGACCAGAGCGGGCGCCTCGGCCGGCTTGTCACGAACCTGCTCGACCTCTCGCGGCTCGAGGCGGGAGCCGCGGCGCCGGCGGCGGAGTGGGTCGACGTGCGCGACCTGATCGATGCCGCGGTCGCCGAGGCGACGGCCACGTCGACGGTTGCCGTGGAGGTCCGCCACGACGGAGAGCTACCGCTCATCCGGGTCGATGCGGCCCAGCTCCAGCGGGTGCTGGTGAACCTGTTCGAGAACGCCGTGAAGTACTCGCCGCCGGACGAGCCGGTGGTTGTGTCGGCCTCCGCCGCCGGGGGGCGGGTGAACGTGGCCGTGTCGGATCGCGGCCCGGGCATCCCCGAAGCCGACCGGGCGCACATCTTCCGGCCGTTCTTCCGCGGCCGTGCCGGAGCCGAGCCCGGGTCGGGGCTGGGCCTCGCGATCGCCTCGGGGCTCGCGAGCGCAAACGGCGCGACGATCACGCTCGAGCCGGCGGACGGCCCGGGCACGACCGTGATCGTGTCCGTGCCCGCCTCCCCGAACGCCGACCGGCGGCGGCGATGAGCGGCGATCAGCGCATCCTCGTCGTGGACGACGAGCGGCCGATCCGCAGGGCGCTCGAGGTCACGCTGTCGAAGGCGGGCTACCGCGTGCAGACCGCCACGAACGGCGATGAAGCGCTTACGGCCGCCGCCCTGACCCCGCCCGACCTCGTCATCCTCGACCTGATGCTGCCGGACGCCGACGGAGTTCGACCTGCTGAAGGCGCTGGCGGTCGCCGGCGGGCGCCCGCTCACCCACCAGATGCTGCTGCGCACGGTCTGGGGGCCGGGATACGCCGACGAGATGCACCTGCTGCGGGTCAACATGGGTCGCCTGCGCGACAAGCTCGAGGCCGAGGGGGTCGAGCGGGGAGCGATCGAGACGCTGACCGGCGTCGGCTACCGCCTGCGCAGCGACGGACCGTGACGTGGGCTCAGGCGGCGGCCGCGAGGTCGTCGGCCGCCGCCGCGGGCAGCGGCCGGTCGGCGAACGACCGCAACCGCAGCGACGGCACTCGCCACAGCGCCTCGAGGGCGATCCCGGCGGTCATTTTCGACTTCCCGTTCGCGCGGTCGACGAACGTGATCGGCACCTCGCACACCCGGGCGCCCAGCCGCTGTGCGCGAAAATTGAGCTCGATCTGGAAGGCATAGCCCGTGCTCGTCACGGTGCCGAGATCGATCGCCTCGAGGACGCTGCGGCGAAAGCACTTGAAGCCGGCCGTGGTGTCTCGCATCCGGAGACCGAGCAGCCTTCGGGCATAGATCGACCCACCGCGCGAGATCGCGCGCCGGGAGATCGACCAGCCGGACACACCGCCGCCGGGGACGTATCGGGATCCGATCACGAGGGCGGCGGCC
>DATCPV010000392.1:0-12324 GCA_036569885.1 Gaiellales bacterium
CGTCTGCCCCGAGACTCTCCACACGAGCTTTGCCTTCGCCACCAGCGGCCTCCTCCCTGCACCGAGGGGGACGCGCAGGTCGGGCACGTACAGCAGATCGACGCGCTCGGGAAGCACGTCGGTGCCGGCGAACGCACGCACCGCGAGCGCCCGCGCCCGGGCCGGCGACCCCGCGCGAGCCGAGCCGACCGCGTCGAGAGCGTCCAGCATGAACGACCACCCCTGCTGGGGTCGGGTGAGGAAGCTGACCGGTTCGCCGGGGCCGGTCGCACGCCGCGCGAGCTCCGCGGGGCCGTACACGAGCACGGCGGCGGCGAGCACCACGATGATGCCCCAGAGCAGGCTGAGAGGCGCGCGCATCAGGGCGGAGTCTAGAATCTCGCCGCCGTGCCCCGTCTCCGCCTGCTGGCCGTGCTCGTCCTGCTGCTCGTCGCCGCGGGATGCGGATTCAAGCCGGAGCCGATCGGGACGCTGCCCTCGTTCCCGCAGAGCGTCGTCGACGGACTGGGCCGGCGCGTGAACGTGCACTCCCAGCCACGACGGGTCGTGTCGCTCGATCCCGGCCTGACCGAGTCGGCCTACGCCGTCGGCGCGGGCTCGCTGATGGTCGGCGCGACCGGCCACGAGCAGTATCCCCAGGCGGCGCGGCGCCTGCCCCGTGTCGTGGATTCCAGTGGCGCCCCCAACGTCGCCCGCATCCGCCGGCTCCACCCCGATCTCATCCTCGCCGCCAACAACCTGTCGGCGGCGGCGGCCGGCCAGCTCTCGCGGACAGTGGGGGCACCGGTGTATGTCGCCGGTGCGGGCACCGTGCCCGCGATCGAGCACGACATCGAGCAGATCGGGGCCATGACCGGCAACGCCCCCGCGGGGGCCACGCTGGTGCGGCAGATGCAGGCGGGCATGAGGACGGTCTCCAAGGCGATCGCAGGCCTGCCGCCGGTGCCCGTGTTCATCGACGAGGGCTTCTTCTTCACCATCGACCCCACCGGCACCGCCGCCGGCCTGATCACGCTCGCCGGCGGCGCCAACGTGGCCACCTCGGTCACCCCCGGCAAGCCGTTTCCGCTGAGCCGGCTGCGCTCGGCCGCCCCGCAGGTCTATCTCGCCTTCGCCGGCCGCGGCGTGACGCTGGCCGGGCTGCGCACGAGCAAGGCCACGAAGGGGCTGCCCGCGATGCGCGAGCGCCACTTCGCCCTGGTGGACGGCGCAGCCCTCAGCGACACCGGGCCGCGGGTGGTGGCCGAGGTGCGCAATCTGGCCCACCTCCTGCACCCCTCGCTGCGGATCCCGTGAGCCGCTACGACGCGGTGCTGCTGGATGCCTTCGGGACACTGATCGACCTCGACGAGCCGTCCGTCCGGCTGCGCAGTTCGGTGCTGCGGCACCTGGGCGTCGAGGTGTCGGCGGCAGACGCCGCGCGGGCCTCTCTGGCCGAGACGGTCTACTACGCCGCCCACTGCCACGAGGGATCCGACGAGATCGCGCTCGCCGGCCTGCGGGCCCGCTGTGCCGAGATCGTCCTGCGCGAGCTCGGCATCGACGAGGATCCCGCCCGCGCCGCGGCGCTCCTGCGCGACTCGATCGCGTTTCGGGTCTTCCCCGACGTCGAGCCGCTCCTCACCGGCCTGCACCGGGCCGGCGTGGCCGTCGCCGTCGTGTCGAACTGGGACTGCTCACTGCCCGAGGCGCTCGACGGCGTCGGCATCACGGTCGATCTCGTCCTGGACTCGGCCTCGTCGGGCTCGTCGAAGCCGGACCCGGGCATCTTCCGGCGCGCGCTCGCGACCCTCGGCGTCGAGCCTCGGCGGGCGCTCCACATCGGCGACACCGAGGAGACCGACGGCGCCGGCGCCCGCGCGGCGGGCGTCGACGTGCGCATCCTGCATCGTGGCGCGGTCCCGGCGGCCCCGGGTACCATCACCGCGCTGACCGACGTGCTCGCCCTGCTGTGACCACCCCACCCCGCCGCACGGCCGCCACCACGGCCATCCACGCCGGCCGGCTGCCGGCGCTTCCCGGCGTGCCCGTGATCGCGCCCGTGCACCGGTCGGTCATCCACGAGTTCGTGGACGCCGACGAGTTCGCGGCGGTGATGGGCGACGGCAGCCTCGGCTATCTCTACGGCCGGATCCGCAACCCCTCGACGGACGAGCTGGCGGCCGTCGTGGCCGAGCTCGAAGGCGCGCCTGCCGGCCTGTGCTTCGCGTCCGGCATGGGCGCGCTGAGCGCGGCGGTGGCCGAGCTCGCGCCGCCCGGCGCCGGGCTGGTGGCCGCAACCCAGATCTACGGCCAGACCCACAGGATGACCTCGGCCCGGCCCGACGGCCGGCTCGTCGAGATGGCCGACCTGGACGCGCTGCGCGAGGCGGTCGCCGGCGCGGCGCTCGTCGTCTGCGAGACCGTGTCCAACCCGAGCCTCGCCGTCGCCGACATCCCGGCGGTGGCCGAGATCGCCCACGCCGCCGGCGCGCGGCTCGTCGTCGACAACACGATCGCCACGCCGATCAACTGCCGGCCGCTCGAGCACGGCGCCGACCTCGTCTTCCACTCCGCCACCAAGTACCTGAACGGCCACTCCGACGTGCTCGCCGGCGTCGCGGCCGGCCCCTCGGAGCTGATCGCGAAGCTGGCCGACCGGTCGCTCGACCTGGGCGCGACGCTCGCCCCCGACGCCGCCTGGCTTGTCCGCCGCGGGATCCGCACGCTGCCCCTGCGCCTCGAGCGGGCGACCGCGAACGCCGCCGCGATCGCGCAGTTCCTCGAGGGCCAGGCGCGGGTCAGGCGGGTGCGCTACCCGGGCCTGCCCTCGCACCCGTCGCACGCGGTCGCCGTCCGCATCCTTGACGGCTTCGGCGGCCTGCTCAGCTTCGAGGTCGAGGGCGGCCGCGCGGCGGGCGAGGCGGTCATGGACCGGGTGGAGCTGTGTCTGCGCGCAACCAGCCTCGGCGGGCTCGAGACGTGCATCTCGCATCCGGCCTCGACCAGCCACCGCCAGCTCTCGCCGGCGCAGCTCGAGGAGTCGGGAATCGCCGCAGGTGACCTGCGCCTGACCGTCGGTTGTGAGGACGTGGGCGACCTGATCGCCGACCTGGAGCAGGCCCTGCGTTGACCGACGCGCCGGCACCTCGCGTGTCGCCATGGTGGATGCTCGCGCCGGCCCTGCTCTTCATCGGCAACTTCATCGGCGCGCTCTTCAGCAGCGGCCCGGCCGAGAGCAACGCGGTGTACAACGCCGCCGAGATCATCGCGACCGTGGTCATCGACCTGATCCTGATCGGCTACGTCCTCTTCGCGGTCTGGGCGTCGCACTGCCCGCTCGCGCCCACGCTCGCGCTGCGGCGGCCGCCGCTTCGGCGCACGCTGAAGCTGGCCGGGCTCGCGCTGGCGGTGATCCTGGTCGCAAACCTGGTGCTCGACCCGATCCTCAATGCCAGCCAGCGGCAGGGCATCGCGCCCACCCACGACCCTCGCAACACCCACCAGTGGGTGGTGCTCGCGATCGCGATGGTGGGGCTCGTGCTCATCGCCCCCGTGGCCGAGGAGTTGGTCTTCCGCGGCCTCGGATTCGCGTCCCTGGGACGCTTCGCGCTGCCGCTCTCGACGATCCTCTTCGCAGTCGCCCATGGGCTGCCCGTGCTCCTCATCCCGGTCGGGATCGCTGGCCTGGCGCTCGGCCTGCTGCGCCAGCGGTCGGGGTCGGTCCTGCCCGGCATGGGTGTCCACATGACCCTGAACGCGCTCGCGCTCGGGATCGCTCTGCTCGTGTCGTAGGGGCATCGGCTTGCGTAGACTGCCGCGATGGACGATCCCCTCGTCGCCGAGTACCGGGCGCGCATCTCCGCCGCCGACGACGACCTCCTGGCGGCCCTGAACCACCGCCTGCAGCTGGTGTCGGAGCTGCACGCCCACAAGCGCCGCAAGGGCTATCCACTGTTCGACGGCGGCCGCGAGCACGAGGTAGTGCAGCGCGCCATCGCCCGCAATCCCGGCCCGCTCTCGGATCACGCGGTGACCGAGCTGTACGCGCTGCTCCTGCCGCTGTGCACCGGCGAAGCCCGGCGCCTCGGCGAGGAGACTCCGGCCTAGACTGAGCGCGGGTCGTCTGGGAAGGAGCGATTGCATGGCGGTAATTGCGGCACACGAGGTCACTCGCAGGTACGGCGAGGGAGGGGCTGAGGTGAACGCCCTGCGCGGCGTCTCGCTGGAAATTCCGGCTGGGCAATTCGCGGCCGTGATGGGCCCGTCGGGCTCGGGCAAGTCGACGCTGATGCACATCCTGGCCGGCCTCGACCGCCCCACCAGCGGCACCGTCTCGATCGACGGCACCGACATCACCACCCTGAACGACAAGAAGCTGACGCTGCTGCGCCGCCACAACATTGGCTTCATCTTCCAGTTCTTCAACCTCCTCCCGACCCTGACCGCCGAGGAGAACATCCTGCTGCCGCTCCAGATCGCCAGCACCAAGCCCGACGCGGAGTGGGTCGAGGCGCTGATCAAGCGCGTCGGCCTCGGTGACCGCCGCAACCACCGGCCGGCCGAGCTCTCGGGCGGCCAGCAGCAGCGCGTCGCGATCGCGCGGGCGCTCGTGTCGCGACCGACCGTGATCTTCGCCGACGAGCCTACGGGCAACCTCGACTCCAATACGAGCGGCGAGATCCTGACCGTGCTGCGCGAGGCTGTGGACGAATATCAGCAGACGACCGTGATGGTCACCCACGACGCCGGGGCCGCGGCGATCGCCGACCGTGTCCTGTTCCTCGACGACGGCCTGATCGTGCGTGACGCCCCGGGCCAGAGCGCGGGGGACATCATCGCCACGATGGCCGAGCTGAGCGCGCGATGACCCGCTACGCCATCCGCAGCCTCCTCAGCCACAAGCTGCGGACGGTGCTGACCGCGATCGCGATCGTCCTCGGCACCGCCATGATGGCCGGCACGTTCGTGATCACCGATCAGATCCGAAACGCGTTCTCCGACATCTTCGGGACGAGCTTTGCCGGCACCGACGTGTACCTGAGCCAGCGGCCCGCGTTCGGCAGCGGCACCGGCCAGGACCAGGTCGGGCCACTGCCCGCGTCGTTGATCGCCAAGGTGCGCCAGGTCCCGGGCGTCGCCAAGGCCGAGGGCCAGATCCAGGCCTCGGGGTCGCTGGTCGTGAACGGCAAGTACGTCAAATCGACCGGCGGCGCGCCCAACCTCGTCGTCTCGACCCTGCCGAAGCCGTTCAACCAGAACACGCTCACGGCCGGCCACTACCCCGACGGGCACGGTCAGGTCGCGCTTATCTCACAGCTCGCCACCGATCACCACCTGCACGTCGGCCAGCACGTCGGGCTGACGACGCTCCAGGGCGTGCAGGCGGTCACGATCGTCGGCATCTTCCGCTTTGGCAACGTCGCCTCGATCGGCGGGGCAACCGTGGTCGCGACCACGTTCGCCGACGCCCAGCAGTGGTACGACCGGGTCGGCAAGGCATCCACCATCTCGGTCGACGCCGACCCCGGCATCTCTCCGCGGGAGCTCAGGCAACGGCTGGTGGCCGCGCTGCCGCACTCCGTGCAGGTGCAGACCGGTACCCAGGCGGCCAAGCAGCAGACCGACCAGGTGTCGAACTCGATCAACTCCTTCTTCACTCCCGCCCTGCTCGCCTTCGCAGGCGCGGCTGTGCTCGTGGGGGCGTTCGTCATCTTCAACACCTTCTCGATCACCGTCGCCCAGCGCATGCGCGAGTTCGCCATGCTGCGCACCCTGGGGGCGATGCGCCGGCAGGTGCTGCGCAGCGTCCTCGGCGAGGCGCTGGCCGTGGGCGTGGCCGCGTCGGTGATCGGTCTGGTTGCTGGGGTCGGGTTCGCCAAGCTGCTCGGGGTGCTGTTCCGGGCGGTCGGATTCGGGCTGCCTCTGGCCGCCGTCAAGGTGCACCTGTGGCCCGGCGTCGTCGTGCCGATGGCGGTGGGGATCCTCGTGACCCTGGCGGCCTCGTACGCGCCCGCCCGGCGGGCGACGCGGGTGCCGCCGAGCGCGGCCCTGCGCGAGGGCGCCGAGCTGCCGCGAACGTGGTTCTCCCCCCTCGTCCCGTACGTCGCAGGCCTGCTCATGGCGGCGGGAATCGTGCTGGTGCTCCTGGGAGTTACCGGATCGGGGCCGACCCTTGTGCGGCTGCTCACGATCGCAGGCGGGGCGATCCTCTCATTCGTCGGACTCGCGATGGTGTCGCGCTACCTGGTGCGCCCGATGGCCCGGGTGATCGGCTGGCCGCTCGGGCTGCGCGGCGGCGCGTCGGGCCGGCTGGCCCGCGAGAACACCACCCGCAACCCCGGCCGCACCGCCGTCACCGCCGCGGCGCTCATGATCGGTATCGGCCTGGTGGTGTTCTTCTCGGTGCTGATCAACGGCTTCAAGGAGTCGTTCCTGGGCTCGATCGACCGGAGCGTCACCTCCAATCTGATCATCCAAAACCATAATCAGTCCGCGCCGGTCCCCACGGCGGCGGTGGCGGCGGCGTCCAATGTCGCCGGTGTCGACTCTGCCACGGGGATTGCGTTCACCGACGTGAAGATCGGCAACGGCGGCACCGACGTGGCCAACGGCGTGGACCCGGCCGAGCTGCCGCGGCTCTACAGCTTCCAGTGGCAGAAGGGCGGCTCCAACGCGTTGCTCGCCAAGCTGAGCGGCACGAACACGCTCGTCGAGGAGCAGTTCGCCAAGTCCCACCACCTCTCGCCGGGATCGACGTTCCAGGTGACGAGCGTCGACGGCCGCAAGCTGACGCTGCACGAGATCGGCCAGTACAAGGATCCGGTGCTGTTCGGCGGATTCATGGTGGCGCGCGGGACCTACGCCGAGCTCGCGACCGACTCCAACCCGCAGGTGCTGCTCGTGCGCTACGCGGCGGACGCGAACGCCGCCGCAACAACGCGTGCGGTCAACGCGAACCTCAAGCCGTACCCGGACGTGAACGTGCAGACGAACGCGCAGTTCAAGGCGTCGTTCTCCAAGCAGATCAACCAGCTGCTCTACCTGCTCTACATCCTGCTCGCGATGAGCGTCGTGATCAGCCTGTTCGGGATCGTCAACACGCTGGCACTGTCGGTGTTCGAGCGCACGCGCGAGATCGGCATGCTGCGCGCGATCGGCACAACGCGGCTGCAGCTGCGCGAGACAATCCTCTACGAGAGCGTGATCACGGCGATCATCGGCGGCATCCTCGGGATCGTGATCGGGATCGTGCTGGCCTGGGTCGTCTCGCTCGGCTTCCGCTCCTCGGGGATCGTGTTTGCGATCCCGTACGGCCAGGTGGTGGTGTCGCTGATCGTCGCCGCCATCGCGGGCGTGCTCGCAGCCGCATTCCCGGCGCGCCGGGCCGCCCGCCTGAACGTCCTGCAGGCGCTCCAGTACGAGTAGCGCTATGGGTCGGCGACCAAGCGGCTCGGGGCGACGCTGATGTAGGCCTCCTCGATCACGCCGGCGATGCGCTCCCACTCAAGGCCGCCGGTCGAGGCGCACGCCGATCCAGCCGCGATGGCCGACATAGGGCGAGCGACGCACCGCCGCGTCCACGGTTGACGGAAAACTTGTCCCCGCCTGGTTTGCAGCGACCAGGCCGAGCGGTGTCACAACTCGGTGCCAAAGTACCCCGCCGCCACAACCGGGGACTGTCCCCGGTTGGTGTTACGCGGCCGGCGGTCCCTGGTGTTGCTCCTCGCCGGCGTCGATCCTCGGGATCTCCTCGGTATCTCCATCCTGCGTCGGGTCGCCGCGCTCGAACTGCTCCTTGTCCGCGCCCGACGTCCGCTTGAGCTCGTGCGGCGGTGGAGCCTCCGCCTTCATCATCGCGACCAGGATCTCGTAGATCACCACTCGCACGCCCAGCGGAAGCCGGTTCTTGCGCACCATGTTTCCGCGCTTCATGTAACGGTTGTTCGGAACGACGAAGACGCGGTCAACGGGCATTCCGTAATGCTCGGCGTAGCGATTCCGCAAGCTCGGTCGTGTGCCGAGGATGACGATGATTCCCCGCTTGACCTTTTCCGGCATTCCGAGGCTGGCGTATGCCTCCATCGTGTTCCTCAGATCGTCACCCTCGTCGGTGGGGTCTTCACGAC
Organism: Gaiellales bacterium; assembly: GCA_036569885.1. Lineage (GTDB taxonomy): Bacteria > Actinomycetota > Thermoleophilia > Gaiellales > JAICJC01 > JAICJC01. The sequence goes on from DATCPV010000392.1 coordinate 8,109, forward strand.
GAAAGTCGACCATGGAGTCGGCGCTGTTGACGTTCCCCATGAACACGAGCGTGTCGGCCACCTCGACGGCGCCCAGGTTGCCAGAGCTCTTGATGCCGTTCCCGAGGTCGCAGAAGACGCTGTGGAAGCCGTCGGCGAGCTTCTCGAGGCCGAGCTTGACCTGGTACTTCGGCACCGTGGTCTTGGCGACCGCCTCCGACGAGATCACGAAGAGGCCCGACTCGCGCGGCCACTCCAGGTTGTCGGCGATGCTCTGTGCACTCGGGAACTCGCCGCCGCGGTACCTGCGCAGGTACTCCTGCAGTTGGAGCGTGTCCCGGCGCTTGATGCCGAGCCGTCGCGCCGTGCCGCCCGGCGAGTCGTTCATGTCGACCACGACGCAGTCCCGCTTGATCGCCTCGGCGAAGAGCAGGCCCGTGGTGGTCGATCCCGCCGTCTTCCCGCTCGCGCCCTTGCTGTTCAAGAAGGCGTAGATCTTCTTCGTCCGGCGCAGACGCCAGAGGTCGTTGAGGGCGGCCCGGTTGCGGCGGCGCAAGCCAGGTCGAAGGAGCCATTCCACCGCATACCGGATGTACGAACCGAGCACGAGCAGCGAGTCGACGCCCCTTCCGTGTTCCGGCACCTCGGGCTCGTCGTTCCGCGCCGGCGGCGGAGACGGCTGATGCTGCTCTGCCGAGACGACGTCCTGACCACTCACCGGAGCAACGCCAGTGGTCTCCGCGCTCGCCGGCTCGGCGCGCTCGAAGATGGCGCTGACCATGCGTTCGTTTTGTGACACTTCAGCCTTATGTGCTTCGTCGCCCGTGAACCCGAAGCTGAACATGTGACCCAACCTCGAACCTGAGCGCGGCGGCGTGCCCATTGCGCAACCTCCTCTTAGGTTGCGGCGACGATAGCACTTATCCCTGCAAATGAACAAATCGCCGATCGCGGCTGGTGACTACGCCACGGCGTTTGGAATGGTTACGCATGACCACGCGCAGCGTATGGATCGATGGGCGCAACAGGGCTCGAACCTGTGACCTTCCGCGCGTGAAGCGGACGCTCTCCCAGCTGAGCTATGCGCCCCGGGGAGGCGAAGAATACCGCGTGCCCGCCGGGGCCGCCGCCGGCCATCCATCTAGATCTCGACGTCGGTGCCGAGCCCGGCCGCCCGCGCGATCGAGAGCACCATCGCCGCCGCGGCCGCATCCTGGGCCGCGACGCCGACCGACTTGTAGAGGGTGATCTGGTCGGCGCTCGTCCGCCCCGGCCGCGTCCCCGACACCAGCTCGCCGAGCTCGGCGTGCACGTGGTCGGCGGTGACCGCGCCGTCGCGGATCGCCCAGGCGAGGTCGTTCGAGCCGGTGGGGAACGCCGCGAGCGCCGCCGTCCGCGACTCGACCACGACCAGCGACCGGGCCACCGCCTCGGCGTCCAGCTCGCGCCCATCCCCGTTCACGCCAACCGAGGTGACGTGCATGCCCGGCCGAAGCCACGCCCCCTGCACGACGGGCTCCGGCGAATGGGTGCACGCGCACACGATGTCGGCCCCGGCGATCGCCTCACGGTACCCGGGCGCCGCCGTCGCGGGCACGCCCAACTCGGCGGCGAGCTCGACCGCGAGCGCCTCGGCCTTTGCCAAGCTGCGCCCGGCGACGCGCACCTCCCGCAGCGACCGCACCCGCGCGACGGCGAGGCCGTGCGACCGTGCCTGCACGCCGGTGCCAAGCACCGCCAGCACCTCCGCGTCGGCCCGGGCGAGCAGCCGCACCGAGAGCGCCGAGGCGGCCGCGGTGCGCTCGGCCGTGATAGCCTCGCCGTCCATCACCGCGAGCGGAATACCTGTCGCGGGATCGAACACGGCGATGATCGCGACGTGGCTCGGCAGGCCGAGGGCGGGGTTCTGCGGGAACTGGCCGACGAGCTTGGCCGCGAGCGCTCCGGCGCCGGGCACATGCGCCGGCATCGCCATCAACGCCCCGCCGACCGCCGGCACCAGCGCGGCCGTCCGGGCGGGCACCGAGGCGGCGCCGCTGCTCAGCTCCGCCATTGCGGCCGCCACCGCATCGACCAGGCGGTCGCGATCGAGCGCCGCCTCCACGTCATGCCGGGCCAGGATCAGCACCGGGCGATTGTCGGTGCCCGCACCGCGCCCGTCAACTCGCGGCACTCGACGATCAGCACGTGATCCAAAACCTCCCCGTCAGCGGAGAGGGCGGGATTCGAACCCGCGAACGAGGAAACCCCCGTTACGCGATTTCCAGTCGCGCTCCTTAAGCCAACTCGGACACCTCTCCGGGCGGGTGCAGTATGCCATCCGCTTGCCGCACGCGTCCGAATTCGGGATAGTAGGCTGGAGAGGGCACGTTCCACCGGCGACGAAAACGAGGTGCCAACCGCATGGCCGACGAACGCATGGAGACTCTGCGAAAGGTTCTGCTCTTCGAGGGCCTTTCCGACCGCGAGCTCGAGGCCGTGGCGCGGGCCGCGAAGGAACGCCGCTTTGACACGGGTGACACCGTCGTCGTCGAGGGAGAGGGCGGCGTGGGCTTCTTCGTGGTGGCGGAGGGAACCGCGCGGGTCGAATCCCGCGGCAAGCAGCTTGGCACGATCTCGCGCGGGGGGTCGTTCGGCGAGGTCGCGCTGCTCGACGACGTCGGCCGGCGCAGCGCCACGGTCATCGCCGAGTCGCCGCTGCGGGTGTTCGGCCTGACGGCGTGGCAGTTCACGCCGCTGCTCGAACAGCACCCGTCGATCGCCGTCAAGGTCGCCAAGATGCTCGCCCGCCGCCTGCGCGAGGCCGAGGAACGGGCGGCCACGACCACCTGATACAGTCTCGGGCGACCGTGCTAGGCGGGGAGATAGCGGTTCCCTGTACCGGTAATCCGCTCTAGCCGGGCCGAATTCCCGCCCGAGGGGTGTTCGAGTTCGGGATAGGGCCTGCGCATTTGGTGTTGATCGCCAGGTCCCACGCAACGGAGGCTTGCGAACCGCGTCAGGTCCGGAAGGAAGCAGCGCTAAGCATCGCCACCCGGGTGCCGTGGGCAAGCCTGGCAGGAGCTGATTGCGGAAGCACCGCCCGGGTTCGATGCTTCGACGGCGGGTGCACGGTCACTTTTCGAGAAGTCCTCGACCCCCCGGCTCGGCCGGCCGGCATCGGTAAGCTGCAGGGGCATGTCCGCGCTCTACCGCAAGCACCGGCCGCGCGACTTCGACGAGTTCGCGCCGGGCCAGCCGCACGTCGTCCAGACGCTGCGCAATGCGGTCGAGATGGACCGCGTCGCCCACGCCTACCTGTTCGCCGGGCCGCGTGGGACGGGCAAGACGTCGCTGGCCAAGATCCTGGCCAAGGCGCTCAACTGCGAGCACGGCCCGACGACAAGCCCGTGCAAGGAGTGCGAGTCGTGCCGCACCATCCACGACGCGACGTCGATCGACGTGATCGAACTCGACGCCGCCAGCCACCGCGGCATCGACGACATCCGCGAGATCCGCGACCGGGTGGCGCTGCAGCCGGTGCGCGGGCGGCGCAAGGTCTACATCATCGACGAGGCCCACATGCTCACGAAGGAGGCCTCGAACGCGGTGCTGAAGACGCTCGAGGAGCCGCCGCCGCATGTCGTGTTCGTGCTCTGCACGACCGAGATGACGGCGATGCTGCCGACCATCCGCAGCCGCTGCCAGCGCTTCGGCTTCGTCCGCCCGGGCCTGCCCGAGATCTCGACCGTCCTGCACCGCATCGCCCGGCTCGAGTCGATCGAGGTCGAGCCGGCCGCGGTCGCGGTGATCGCGCGTTCTGCGGCCGGCAGCTTCCGCGACGCCGTCTCGGCGCTCGATCAGCTCGCGACCGCCTGTCCCGATGGGATCACGGTCGCCGACGTGCGCAACCTGCTTGGCACGACCGATGCCGAGGTGCTCTTCCGCACGCTCGACCTGGTCGCCGACGGCGACGCCGCGGGCGCCCTGCGCCTGGTCGATTCCCAGGCCGATGCCGGCACCGACCTGGGCACGCTGCTCGGCGACCTCCTCGGCCACCTGCGCTGGCTCTTCCTCCACCAGCAGCTCGGCGAGCTGCCGCCCGACGCGCCGCTCACCGACGACGAGCGTGCCCGCATCGGCTCACAGGCCGAGCGCACGAGCCCGGCCGCCGTGCATCGCCTGGTCGACCTGCTGCGAGACGTGCTCGACCAGGTGCGCGAGGGCGCCCATCCGCGCCTGCCCCTCGAGCTTGCGC
>DATCPV010000393.1:0-2051 GCA_036569885.1 Gaiellales bacterium
CGGGGCGGGTATAGCGAGAGATCAAGCGGGAATCGCTGCCTTCTGCAGTCGGAGGGGCGCGGTCCCGGAGTTTAGCGAAGGGGGTCGCAGGAGCCTAGAACTCGGCGGTCTGGGGTGGCTGGCGCTGACCCTGGCTCAGGATCTTGGCGGCGAAGATCGCGGCGTTGCGGGCGCCGTTGATCGCCATGCACGCCACGGGCACGCCCGGCGGCATCTGGACGATCGAGAGCAGCGAGTCCATCCCGCCCAGGTCGGAGGTGCGAATGGGGACGCCGATCACCGGCAGCTCAGTGTAGGCGGCCACGACGCCTGGAAGCGCCGCCGCCTTGCCCGCTCCGGCGATGATCACGCGCACTCCCCGCAGGGCCGCCGTCGAGGCGTACTCGGCCACTCCGCGCGGGTCGCGGTGTGCCGACAGCGCCTGCATCTCGAACGTGATCGCGCGCGCGGCGAGCTCGGTCGCGGCGGCCTCCATCACCTCGCGGTCGGACTCCGAGCCCATGAGGATGCCCACCTGAGGGCCATGCCCCTCGAGCTCGGCCCAGAGGTGCCTGACCTCGGGAGCGGGGACGGACGGCTCAGACATGCACCCGCTCCGCGTTCTCCGCCGCCAGGCCAATGTCGGTGCGATGGTGGGAGCCGGCGATTCGGATCGCCTCGACGCCGGCGTAGGCCCGCCGCCGTGCGGTGTGGAAGTCGGGGCCGACGGCCGTGACGTTCAGCACCCGGCCGCCGGCTGTCTCCAAGCCCCCCTCTCCCTCGGTCGTGCCCGCGTGGAACACCGTCACGCCGTCGAGGTCCTCGGCCTCGTCGATGCCCGCGATCGCATCGCCCTGCTCGGGCGCATCGGGGTATCCGCGCGCGGCCACCACCACGCTGACGCAGGCCGGCTCGGTCACCTCGGCGTCGCACCCGGCCAGACTGCCGCCGGCCGAGCGGGAGAGCAGGTCGAGCAGGTCGCCGGCCATGCGCGGCAGGATCACCTGGGCCTCGGGATCGCCGAAGCGGGTGTTGAACTCGATCACCCGCGGCCCGTCGGCCGTCAGGATCAGGCCGGCATAGAGGCAGCCGCGGAACGGCGCACCCCGGCGGGCGAGCTCGTTGATGACCGGCCGGTGCACCCGCCCGACGATGTCGGCGACGACGTCGTCCCCGACGCCCGGCACCGGCGAGATGCAGCCCATCCCGCCCGTGTTGGCGCCGCGGTCGCCGTCGTGGGCCCGCTTGAAGTCGCGGGCCGGGGCGAGCGGCAGCACGTGCTCGCCGTCGCAGAGCGCCAGCAGCGAGAGCTCCTCGCCGTCGAGCCGCTCCTCGATCAGCACCCGCCTGCCGGCGGCGCCGAAGCGGCCGTCCACGAGCGCCGCCGCGACGGCGGCGTGCGCCTCGGCGGTCGAAGAGCAGACGACCACGCCCTTGCCGGCGGCCAGGCCGTCGGCCTTGACCACGACGTTTCCAGGGGTCTCGGCGATGGCCGCGTGGGCGGCCGCGACCGTGTCGCAGACCGCGAACCGGGCGGTCGGAACGCCGGCCGCAGCCATGACCGTCTTCGCAAACGCCTTGGAGCCCTCGAGCTGCGCGGCGGCGGCCGACGGCCCGAACGCGGCGATGCCGGCCTCGGACAGGCGGTCGGCCAGCCCGGCAACCAGCGGCGCCTCGGGGCCGATAACCACCAGGTCGGCGCCGATGTCGAGCGCCAGGCGGGTCAGCCCCTCGTGGTCGGACAGCCCCACCGGGTGACGCCGGGCGAGGCGGCCGATCCCGGGGTTGCCCGGCGCCGCATGCAGCTCGGCGAGCCCCGGCGAACGCCGAAGCGCCCATGCCAGAGCGTGCTCACGACCGCCGGATCCAACGAGGAGGACTCGCATCGTCTCGCGGCGAGTCTACCTTGCCGGTGCCGTATCATCGAGGCGGACGAGGTAGACCGGCACGGCCGCGATCCGGGCGACGCGATAGGGCTCATGCGACCACATGAAGTCGCCGATGAGGCCGCGGTCGCGGTCGGCTCCCATCACGATCGCGTCGGCGCCGAAACTGGCGGACTCGCGCACGAT
>DATCPV010000394.1:0-2195 GCA_036569885.1 Gaiellales bacterium
GTGTGGCCCTCGCGCAGGCGCACGAATCCCGATCGCGATTCCGGGTCGTAGCGGAGGTCGAGCATGGGAGCAGGTTACCCGGGCGCGGCTACCTGGGGCGGCTCGGCCCGTTGCACCCACCACCTGATCGTCAGCAGGCCGAAGATGAAGCCGCCGATGTGCGCGAAGTACGCGATGCCGCCGCCAGCGCTGCCCACCTGGCCCGATCCGGCCGAGTACACCTGGAGGAGGATCCAGCCCAGCAGGAACAGCACGGCCGGCAGCGGGAAGAAGAAGAACGGCGGGATGAACGTGATGACCGCCGCGCGCGGGTAGAGCACGAGGTAGCCGCCCAGCACCGCGGCGATCGCCCCCGATGCGCCGATGTTGGGCACGTCGGAGCTCGGGCCGGCCACCAACTGCAGCACGGCAGCCGCCAGGCCGCCGAGCAGGTAGAAGACGATGAACCGGCGCCTGCCGAGGCGATCCTCGATGTTGTTGCCGAAGATCCACAGGAACAGCATATTGCCCAGCACGTGCTCCCAGCTGCCGTGCATGAACATCGACGTGAAGACGCTCGCGGCCACCGGCACGTGGTGGACGTGGGCGTACACCGGTTTGCGGCCCTCAAAGCCGAGCAGGATCTCGTCGTCTCCATGCGGGCAGCTCTGCCTCACCTCGCAGGGCACGAAGCCGTACTGGGCGGTGACGGCGGTGAAGCCCGAGACGCGCAGAGGCGTGCCGAGGGTGGTTGGAAGCCGCTCGGCCGGGGCGTGCTCGGCCCACACGAAGATGGCGATGTTGGCGACGATCAGCGCCACCGTCAGGATCGGCAGGCGCCGGGTGGGGACGTTGTCCTTGAGCGGGATCACGCCGGCCGGTACAGGGCGGCGACCGGATCGGGCCGGGTCGCCCTGGCCGCGGCGATGCGCTCCTCGGCCAGGCGGTCGGCGGCCGCGTGCGGCGCGATGCCGTCGCCGCGCGAGCGGGCAAACACCGCGCCCAGGGTGTCGGCGATCCGCTCGACGCTGCGGCGCGCGCGCTCGGGGTCATACGGGCGGCCGAGCTCCTCCGAGATATTGATCACGCCGCCGGCGTTGATGACGAAGTCGGGCGCATAGACGATGCCGCGGGTATGCAGGGCATCGCCCATCGCCGGGTCGAGTAGCTGGTTGTTGGCCGCCCCCGCCACCACCCGGCAGCGCAGCTCAGCGATGGTCTCGGGCCGGATCACCGCGCCCAGCGCACACGGCGAGAAGACATCGCACTCCTGGCTGTGGACGGCGTCGGCGGGGCAGGTGGCCGCTCCCAGCGCAACCAGCGGCTCGACCCGTTCGGGATAGATGTCGGCGACGGTCACCCGGGCGCCCGCGTCCAGGAGGTGGCGCACCAGGCGGCCGCCGACGTGGCCGGCGCCCTGCACCGCCACCCTCACATCGTCCAGGGCGTCTCCGAGCCCCGCCTCGGCGAGGGCGGCGCGGATTCCGCAGAAGACGCCCCACGCGGTCATCGGCGACGGGTCGCCGGAGCCGCCGCGCTCCATCGGCAGGCCGGTGATATGGGCGGTCTCGCGCGCCACCAGCTCGGCGTCGGCGGTGTTGGTGCCGACATCCTCAGCCGCCAGGTAGCGGCCGCCGAGCGAGTCGACGAACCGGCCCAGAGCCCGGAACATGAGATCGGTCTTCTGGGTGCGCGGATCCCCGAGCACGACCGTCTTTCCGCCGCCGAGGTCGAGCCCGGCGGCCGCATTCTTGTAGGTCATTCCGCGGCTCAGCCGCAGGACGTCGGTGAGTGCGGCCTGATCGGAGTCGTACTGCCACATGCGGATGCCGCCCAGGGCCGGGCCGAGCGTGGTGTCGTGGACGGCGATGATCGCCCGCAGCCCCGCCTCGGGCTCGTGGCACACGACCACCTGCTCGTGCTCCTGGAAGAGCTGCACGGGCGGCGAGTATATCCGCGCCCCGCGGGATCACTGCCCGGACACGCGCTCCCAGATGTCGGCGCGTTTCTGCAGTCCCACCGGGGTGAGCACGGAGAGCTGGTAGTGCTTGACCAGCGCCGGGTCGAGCGCGGCCAGGTGGTTGGCGCGCAGCGAGGCCGGCAGCAGGCGGGCGGCGGACCGTTCGGGCGCCGCCACGCGCGAGGCTTGCCATGCCCGGGCCGCCGCCGAGGCCGAGAGCGCATGGTCGATCCACGCCTGCGCGGTGAGCGGGTGG
>DATCPV010000395.1:0-4609 GCA_036569885.1 Gaiellales bacterium
CCAGGTGGCCGGCCGGGTCATCCCCCGTCTCCGTCCGCAGCAGTCGCGCCGATGACCCGCGGACGCGCTCCCCCCGCCCCGCGGCGGGCGGCACCCGTCGGTGCCGCTCGCCGTAGGCGGCGGCTACACTCGCGACATGGCGGATCCCCAGCCGCGCACCCCTGTACAGAGCCCGCCCCGGCACGGTTTCCGGGTCGAGGGGCACGATCCGAAGCCCGAGCCGAAGCCCGCCGCGCGCATGCCCGGCGGCCGCCGCTTCTGGGTATTCCTGCTGGTGCTGCTGGTCGCCAACTACGTGATCGCCGGCCTCGTATCGTCCACGCCGTCTCGCCAGCAGGTGCCCTACAGCTTCTTCTTCCGTGAGGTCAGAAGCGGCAATGTGTTGGAGGTCACAGCGACCGGCGACACGATCCAGGGCGACTTCAGGCACGCGGTCAAGGCGCCCAAGACCACCGGCAAGGCGACGACGCGCTTCCAGACCGAGCGGCCGTCGTTCTTCCGCGACTCCCTCGAGAAGCAGCTGCAGAAGAACGGCGTCGTCATCAATGCCAACCCGATCGAGTCGGCCGCGCCGCTGTGGCAGCAGATCCTGCTCGACTTCGGGCCGACGCTGCTGATCGTCGGAGTGTTCGTGCTGATCTTCCGCGGCGCACGCCGGATGGGCGCCGGTGGTGCGCTCGGCGGCTTCGGCCGGTCGCGGGCCAAGCGGTATGAGCCCGACCAGACAGCCAAGCGGGTGACCTTCGAGGACGTGGCCGGTATCGACGAGGCCGAGGAGGAGCTGGTCGAGGTCGTCGACTTTCTCCGCAACCCCGACCGCTACACGCGTCTGGGCGCGACGGTGCCCAAGGGGGTGCTCCTGTCGGGCCTGCCCGGGACGGGCAAGACGCTGCTCGCGCGTGCGGTGGCCGGCGAGGCGGCGGTGCCGTTCTTCTCGATCTCGGCGTCGGAATTCATCGAGGCGATCGTGGGCGTGGGCGCAAGCCGAGTCCGCGATCTGTTCGTCCAGGCCAAGCTGGCGGCGCCTGCGATCGTGTTCATCGACGAGCTGGATGCCGTCGGTCGCGCCCGTGGCGGCTCGACGACGATCGGCGGCCACGACGAGCGCGAGCAGACCCTGAACCAGATCCTGACCGAGATGGACGGCTTCTCGGGCACCGAGGGCGTGATCGTGATCGCCTCGACCAACCGGCCCGAGGTGCTCGACTCCGCGTTGCTGCGGCCGGGCCGGTTCGATCGCCGCGTGACCGTGAACCCGCCCGACCAGACGGGGCGGCGGCAGATCCTCGAGGTGCACACCCGGGGCATGCCGCTTGGACCCGACGTCGATCTGGACTCGATCGCGTCGTCCACCCCGGGCATGGTCGGGGCCGACCTGCGAAACCTCGTCAACGAGTCGGCCCTCACGGCGGCGCGCCGCAATCACGACCACGTCCTGCTCGCCGACTTCACCGACTCGCTCGAGCGAATCGTGCTCGGCGCCGAGCGCCGGATCGTCCTCTCGGCGCAGGAGCGCGAGCGCACCGCCTACCACGAGTCCGGCCACGCGCTGCTCGGCATGCTGCGCCCGGGCGCCGACCCGGTGCGCAAGATCTCGATCATCCCCCGCGGCATGGCGCTCGGCGTCACGTTCCAGAGCCCGACGACGGACCGCTACGGCTACACGGTCGACTTCCTGCTCGGCCGGCTGGTCGGCGCACTGGGCGGGCGGGCCGCCGAGCAGCTCGTCTATGGCGAGATCACCACCGGGGCCGAGTCCGATCTCGAGCAGGCCACCCGGATCGCGCGGCAGATGGCCGGGCGATGGGGGATGTCCGAGCGCATCGGCCCTGTGTCGGTCCTGCCGGGGCCGAACGATCAGCCCACGCTGTTCCCGGGTGCGGGCGACTCGTCCGAGCGCACTCGCGAGATGGTCGACGAAGAGGTGCGGCGCATCCTCGAGGAGTGCGAGCAGACCGCGATGACCGAGCTCAAGGCGCATCGCGACCAGCTCGAGGCGCTCACCCAGGCGCTGCTCGAGCACGAGACGCTCGACGAGGCCGATGCCTACCGCATCGCCGGCATTGACCGCGTGCCGGGCTCCAACCCGCCAGCGGCGCTGCCCCCCGCGCCTGCGCCCGCCACCTGAGAAACGTCACTTCGACGCCCATTGGTGGGCATGGCCCTGGTGGACGGCCGCGTAGATCTCGTCCCGGATCCGGTTTGCCTCCTCGGCGGTCAGTGTCCGCGTCGGATGGCGCAGCACCAGGCGCACGAGGACGTTCTTCTGATCCTGTTGGAGGCCGATGCGGGCGACTGCGGCCGCCGGCAGTTCGCTCCCCGGGGTCTCGCTGACCACCGTCACCTCCTCGACCGCGTCGAGCGTGTCTGCCGTGAGGCTCTCACGGACCCGGTCGCCAAGCTCCTCCGAGGTCATGCCGGAGGCGACGGCGATCGAGATATCCCTGGTTGCGGGCGGCATCGAGCTCACCTCGCGGTAGGCGTCGAGCGTGAGCATCTGCCCGCCGACACGGGGGTCGGAGGAACGCAGCAGGCGGATATCGGCGATGCCCTTCCGAAGCATCACCGCGCGGTCGAGCCCGATCCCGAGCGCGAGTCCCGACCAGGTCGCCGGGTCGAGCCCGGCCGCGTGCAGCACATGCGGCGCGGCGAGACCGCATTCGAGCAGCTCGACCCACGCCCCGTCCACGAGCACCTCGACCTCGCGCCCGTCCCGCGTGTACGGATGCGATGCCGGGAGCGTCCGATGGCGCGCGCCGGGCATCACGGCCGAGACGACCAGGTCGACCATCTCGGTGAGCTCGGCGGCCCCGAGGACGTCGTCCCGGCGCACTCGCCACAGGTCGAACTGGTGCGGCTCGCCCACATGGAGCCGGTCGACGACGTCGCGGCGGTAGACGAGTCCCGGACATGCCACAGCCAGCTCGGTGCCGGGGCTGCCGCCGTCCACCCGGCGGAGCGCCTGCGGGATCATCGCCGACGTGTGTGTGCGCAGGAGCCGGCCGTCGTCCAGGTAGCGCGTGTAGCGCGCCTCCCGCGCTCGTGCATCCGGCGGGTAGCCGAGCACCTCGTAGTTCTCTGCGACCGTCACGATCGGGCTCGCCCGATACACGTGCACCGGGCAGCGCCACCTGGCCTTGCAGGCATCGGCAACGGCGGCGACGATGAGCTGCATTGCGTGCGGCCCCGAGGCCGGGTCCGAGAGATCGCGCAGCCGCAGTGCGCCGGCGAGTTGTCGATCGGTGAGTGTGGGTGGCATCGCTGGTCCTCCAGACGTTTCGGATACGGGCATGGGCCGAGAGGCCCCGGCCTGCAATCCGGCTGAGAGGAGAGGCGATGCCTGCGGCTACGAGCGCCGAGCGAACGCCGCGACCCCAGCCTGCGGCCGGGGCGAGGTAAACAGCGTGGCGTTCGTGGTCATCGTCGCCTCATCGTACCCGATGACTTCGGGGTCGCTCATCCGTCTTTGAGATGAAGACTTCTGCGGCCGACGAGAGAGAGGTACCAAGAGTGACCACACCGGTGACCACCATTGACCGGCGCTACAGCGATCCCGAAGCGGTTGCGACGGACTGGGACGAGACGTGCCGGGTGCTCGAGGCCGCCCAGCTCTTCTGGATCTCAACGGTCTGCTCCGACGGCCGGCCGCACGTCACTCCGGTGGTCGCCGTGTGGGTGGACGGAGTGTTGTACTTCAGCACCGGCGACCACGAGCAGAAGGCTGCCAACATGCTTGCCAACCCGCACGTGATCCTGACGACCGGCTGCAACCACTGGGACACCGGGCTCGACGTTGTCGTCGAGGGCGACGCCGTTCGCGTCACCGACCATGAGGCGCTCCAGCGCCTCGCCGAGGTCTGGGCGACTCGCTGGGACGGACGATGGCAGCACGAGGTCCGCGACGGCGGCTTTCGCCACACCGATGGCGAGACCGTCCTCCCGCATGTGATCCACGTGTTCTCGGTGAGGCCGACTCAGATCGCCGCTCACGCCAAGGGCGACCCCTTCAGCCACACGACTCACAGGTTCGCCTGACGCAAGGTTTGTGACATACGTGTCGTGGTATCGTCCGAGCCATGCGACGCATGCGACGTGTGGGCAATCCGCCCCGAGACGCCATTCCGTTCTTCACCCTGGCGCTGGTGCTCGCGATCGTCGCCGCGTTTGTCGTGTCCGGCGGCCTCGCGAGGATCGTCGCCGCCGCGCTGGCGTTCTGTGCCCTGGCGGTCGCGCTTGTCCGCTGGAAGCGCGCGGCAGACCTGATGGGCGGCGGCCCGGAGGACTTCGGGGATCCCGAGGAGTACCGGCGCCACTATGGCAACAGCATCATCGACGCCCGCACCAGTGTCGATCCGCAGGTCGGGATGCGGCCGATCGACACCACCCACGAGCGCTGACGGCGCACCGGCGGTCAGGTTGGCGGTTGCGTCCGGGCGTCGTAGCGCCAGAACGCCGGGAGTGCGAACGCCGCGACGATCACTCCGGCCACGCACAGGACGCCGCCCGAAACGATCGACACGCGCACGCCGGCGAGTGATGCCACCCCGCCCGACTCGACGTTGCCGAGCAGCGGCCCGGTGGAGTAGCTGACCTGCTCGATGCCGGCCAG
>DATCPV010000396.1:0-3690 GCA_036569885.1 Gaiellales bacterium
GGGCCGGACTGCGTCAACACCATGCCCGAGGGCACGATCGCCGCCTTCCTCGACCACGGTACCGTCCGCCGCACGGTGGACGAGAACGTCGCTGACGCCAATGCCGTGCTGGAGCAGATCGAGCAGGCGGGCGTGAGCCTCGATGCGGTCACCAAGCAGCTCGAGATCGACGGCGTCAAGTCGTTCTCGGCCTCGTTCGACTCGCTGATCGAGACAATCGGCCACAGCATGGAGGAGCTGCGTGCCCGCGGCGCAGCCTGAGCTCGGCGAGGCGGTCGCCGCCGCGGAGGCCGAGCTCGAGGACTGCGGGTTCCTCGACCGCCTCCGCAAGGGCGATCCGTCGCTCTGGCGGGGCGATCAGGCGGCGATCAAGAACAGGCTCGGCTGGCTGCCGGTCGTCGCCATGGTGCGCGACCGGGCCGTCGAGTTGAACGAGTGGGCGGCCGAGCTGGAGGGGACCCTGCCGCACGCCGTGCTGTTGGGCATGGGCGGCTCGTCGCTCTGTCCCGAGGTGCTGCGGCGGACGTTCCACGCCGACCGGCCCGACGTCACCGACACCACCTATCCGGCGGCCGTCCGTGCGGCCGAGCACACCGATGCGCTCTACCTGGTCGCCTCGAAGTCGGGCGGGACGCTCGAGACGCGCTCGCATGAGGCGTACTTCTGGGAGCGCACCGGCGGCGACCCGGCCCGGTTTGCGGCGATCACCGATCCCGGCACCGATCTTGGCAGCACCGCGTCGGAGCGCGGCTACCGGCGGGTGTTCGAGAATCCGCCGGATATCGGCGGCCGCTATTCGGCGCTGTCGTACTTCGGCATGGTGGCGGCGGCCCTCGCGGGCATCGACGTCTCGGCGCTTCTGAACACCATCGAGCGCGACGACCATGGCGAGCAGATCTACGGCGGCGCCGCTCTGGGGGCGGCGCTCGGGGGGCTCGGCCGCGCGGGCCGCAACAAGATCACGATCGTGGCGGAAGGCCGCTTCTCGAGCTTCGGCCTGTGGGCCGAGCAGCTGCTGGCCGAATCGACCGGCAAGGAGGGCAAGGGTCTTGTCCCCGTCTCCGGCGAAGCGCTGGGCGACGCGGACTGCTACGGCGACGACCGGGTGTTCGTGCACCTGCGCAGCGACGGCTCGCACGACCGGGCGATGCACCATCTGGCCGAGGCCGGCCACCCGGTGCTGACGCGCGAGATCTCCGATCCGCACGAGCTCGGCAACGAGTTCCTGCAGTGGGAGGTGGCCACGGCGGCCGCCGGCGTCCTGCTCGGCATCAACCCGTTCGACGAGCCCAACGTCGCTGAGTCGAAGGCGAACACCGCCCGCATCCTCGAGCAGTGGGAGAGTTCCGATGCGCTGCCCGATCCCGAGTCCGACACCGTCTCGGATGTGCTGGCGGCGATCGAGCCTGGCGGTTACGTGGCCATCATGGCCTACGTCGATCCCACCGACGAGAACGAGCAGCGATTCGCCCGGGTGCGCACCGACATCCGCGACCGGTACCAGGTGGCGACGACGTTCGGGTTCGGGCCGCGGTTCCTGCACTCGACCGGCCAGCTGCACAAGGGTGGCCCGCAGGTGGGCTGCTTCATCCAGGTGGTCGAGGACGATCCCGGCGACCTGGCCATTCCCGGCCGGGCATTCGGGTTCGGGACGCTGATCAAGGCGCAGTCGATCGGCGACCTGCAGGCGCTTCGCAAGCGCGGCCGGCCCGTGGCCAGGCTGACTCCCGACGTGTTCGAGGCCCTCGAGATCGGCTCGAGGTAACGCCATGGCGTCTGTGGTCAGCGATCCGTCGGCCAATCCCCTGCGGACAGGCCTGCGGGCGGGCGGTGCGACCGTCCCGACGGTGTTCGTCATCTTCGGCGCAACGGGCGACCTGGCCCATCGCAAGCTCCTGCCGGCGATTTACAACCTGGGCATGCGCGGGCTCCTGCCCAACCGGTTTGCGGTGGTCGGTTATGCCCGCAGGGAGATGTCCGACCACGAATGGCGCGAGCTCGCGCGGTCGTCGGTCGAGAAGTACTCGCGCACCGCGATCGACGAGCATTACTGGACGGCGTTCGCCGAGTCGCTCCACTACCACAGCGGTGGCTTCGACGACCCGGACCACTTCCGCGAGCTGGGTCAGACACTCGAGCGCGTCGATGCCGAGCACGGCACCGAGGGCAACCGCGTCTACTACCTCTCGACCCCCTCGAGCTTCTTCCCGGTGATCGTGAGCCACATGGGGGAGGCGGGCCTGAACGAGCCTCCCGGGTTCGCGCGGGTCGTGATCGAGAAGCCGTTCGGTCACGACCTGGAGTCGGCCCGCGAGTTGGCCGAGATCGTGCACGGCCCGTTCCAGGAGCGCCAGATCTACCGGATCGACCACTACCTTGGCAAGGAGACGGTCCAGAACATCTTCGTGTTCCGGTTTGCGAATGCGATCTTCGAGCCGGTGTGGACGAACCGCTATGTCGACCATGTCCAGATCACCGTGGCCGAGTCGCTCGGCGTCGAGCACCGGGCCGCGTTCTACGAGGAGACCGGGGTCGTCCGCGACATCGTCCAGAACCACCTCCTGCAGGTGCTGGCGCTCGTGGCGATGGAGCCGCCGGCAGCGTTCGAGGCCGACGCCGTCCGTGACGAGAAGACCAAGGTGCTGCGAGCGACGCGGCCGCTGTCGTTCAAAAACAGCGTCCGCGGCCAGTACGGCGGCGGCTTCGTGGCCGGCGAGGAGGTGGTGGCCTACGCCGAGGAGGAGGATGTCCCCGCCGACTCCAATACGCCCACCTTCATCGCCGCCAAGGTCGAGATCGACAACTGGCGCTGGGCCGGCACCCCGTTCTACATCCGCACCGGCAAGCGGCTGCCCAAGCGGGTCACCGAGGTCGCGGTGCAGTTCAAGGGCGTGCCCCACCTGCCCTTCACGATGGGCGCGTCGGAGCACCTCGAGGCCAACTCGCTGGTGCTACGGATCCAGCCCGACGAGGGCATCTCGCTGCGCTTCGGCGCCAAGGCGCCGTCGCCGACCATTGCGATCAGCACGGTCAACATGGACTTCCTGTACGGCTCGTCCTTCCTGCACGACGTGCCCGAGGCCTACGAGACGCTGATCCTGGACGCGATCCGCGGCGATCGCACCCTGTTCACCCCTCAGGCCGGCGTCGAGCGGTCGTGGGAGATCTGCGACCCGCTGCTCGAGGAGTGGCGCTCGGGAACGCCGCAGATCTACGACTCGGGCTCCTGGGGTCCGGAGCTCGCGGCCGAGCTCATCACGCGCGACGGCCGCCGCTGGCGCCGGCCGTGATCGCCAACCCACCCGTCGAGCTGACCGATCTGAGCCAGGTCGAGCGAGCGCTTGCGGCGAGCCGTGCCGGCGGCCCCGGGTCGGTCCGAGCGACCACGCTCAACCTGGTGGCCTACGCGCCGACACCTGCAGACGTGGCGTTCACGCAGCGCGCCCTCGAGCGGATCGGCGGCAGCCGCCCCCTGCGCGCGATCATCGCCGGCATCGGTGCGAACGGCGTGCGCGCATCGGTGTCGGCCTCGTGCTGGCTCGGCACCGGCCTGCAGCAGGTGTGCTCCGAGCAGGTCGTTCTGACGGCACGTGCAGACGCATTGCCGAGCGCGGTTCTGTCGCTGCTCGTACCCGACCTGCCGACGTTCGTGTGGTGGCAGGGGCCGATGCCGCCCGAGCTCGCGCTCCT
>DATCPV010000397.1:0-6049 GCA_036569885.1 Gaiellales bacterium
TCGGTGAGGCCCGGACCGGCGACGGCTGGCTCGCGTCCGCCTACAACACCACTCCCGAGCGGTTCGGCGAAGGGCTCACACGCCTGGCGGAGGCGCTGGTCAAGGAGGGGAGGGCGGAGCCTGTCCCAAACGCTATCGGGACGGCGTGGCTCTACGTCACCGAAGACATTCGCAGCGCGGAGCGCATCCTCGTTGATGTCCTTGCCCCGCTGCTCAACCGGCCGGTGGAGGAGCTGCGTTCGCTTTCGCTGCCGATCGGTCCCGCCGAAGTGTGCGCCGAGCGAGTCGCAGCGTTCGCCGCCGCGGGCGCGCAACGGCTGTTTGTCTGGCCCCTGCGCGACGGGCCAACACAGCTCGAACTCTTTCGCGAACGCGTGGTGCCGATGCTTCGCTGAGCGCCGAGTGCGGCTTCGTCATACCGCCAGAAGACTCGGGGCCGCACATGCACACCTGCGATCCACATGGGAGAATGCCGCGTCAACCACACCGACCTAAGGGGGTCAACGTGCACGCGGTCGTCGTCAGAGTGACCATCAAAGATCGCGAATCTGCTCAGAAGGGGCTGGACGAAGACGTCGTCCCGCGCGTCTCTCAGGCGCCGGGGTTCCGGGCTGGGTACTGGACGTGGAAGGACAACACGGGGCTCTCGATGGTCGTCTTCGATTCGGAAGACGCGGCGAACCAGGCGGGCGATCAAGTCCGCGCCATGATCCAGGGCATCGACGCGGTAGAGCTTGAGGGTGTGGAAGTGCGTGAAGTCGTCGCGCATGCCTGATCCCACGAGGCGCCGCTGAAGCCTTGCCGCAGTGGCCGGATCGGCCGGAGCCGGCCACTGCGGCGATTCGGTGATCCCTAGCCGCTGCGTGTCCACGACCTGAGCAGGACGCGCACGCGGGGCGACAGCACCGCCGAGTTGTTCATGGAGATGCAGAGCGGTGACGAGATCGTGCTACCCGCCGCAGCAGCCGAGGTCACTTTCGAGCGGTAGGGAGTCGAGAACAGGCAGGTGATGCCGGCAGCATCAGGCACCGCGTGACGCAGCCGGCTGGAGAACTACGCTACCCCGCCTACGGCCGGACCGGGCGGGAAATGGAGGGGTGAGATGACGCGGTATCTGATCTCGTTCGATCACGGCGCGATGGACCACATCCCCGACGAGGAGGGGCCTGCCGTCAGGGATGCGTCGCTCGCGGTGATCCAGGACTTCAAGGACGCCGGAATATGGGTGTTCGCCGCGGGTGTGTATCCCCACGACGAGGTGAGCGCGAGCGTGATTGCCCCCGATGGGACGGTCACCGACGGCGCGGAGAACAACATCGCCGGAGTCACGATCATCGACGTGCCCTCACGCGAGGAGGCGCTGCAGTGGGCCGCCAAGCTCGCCGTCGCCTGCCGCTGTCCACAAGAGGTCCGCGAGTTCGCGCCCAACCCGGCCGTGGGTAACTGATCGGGGGCGTCGGCCCAGTCTGACTCTCGGGAGTCGGGCACGATTTCGTCTCACCATTCCACGAGCCGCCAGACGCCCGGCTGGGGCTCGTCCTCGTGACCGCCGACCTCGGCGAAGATGGCGACGGCTCGCTTCAGCTCCTCCATCGCCTCGTCATCGCGGCCCGCCCGGTGCAGTGTGTCGGCCAGGTTGTTGCGCAGCGCGGCCTCGCGGTGGCGGTCGCCCTGGGCGGCGACCAGGCCGAGCGCCTCGCGAACGAGCTCGGCGGCGTGCTCGAGATCGCCCTCGCCCGCGCGGGCGCGGGCGAGGTTGTTGAGTGCGGCGATGCGGATGCTGGGATCGGCCAGGCGCTCGGACAGCTCCAGGCTGCGTTCGAAATGGCCGCCGCCGGCCCCGAGCACCCCGAGGATGTTGTGCGCCCGGGCGGCGGCCTCGTCGTCGCCCTCGGCCTCGGCCAGCCGCAGGGCCTCGTCGCACAAACCGAGCGCGCCGGCATCGCCGCGCCTCCAGGCGACCAGGCCGCGGTCGGCCTGCACCCGGGCGGGCGGTCCGCCGAGCGCAAGCGCCTCCTGCAGGTGGCGCTCGGCCAGCTCCCACTCGCCCCGGCGCTCGTGCACGCTCCCCAGCTTGTGCTCGATCGCGGCCAGCCGCTCGGGCCC
The DNA here is from genome assembly GCA_036569885.1 of Gaiellales bacterium. Taxonomy (GTDB): domain Bacteria; phylum Actinomycetota; class Thermoleophilia; order Gaiellales; family JAICJC01; genus JAICJC01. The sequence goes on from DATCPV010000397.1 coordinate 2,107, forward strand.
CGAGTGCGCGGCGGCGGCATCGTAGGCCGCAAGTGCCGCGGCGTACTCGCCCCGCAGCGTGTGGATGTCGCCGATTGCCTCGTGCAGCTGGGACGGCTGCGGGTGGCCGAGCGCCAGCGCCGAGCGGTAGTGGGTGAGCGCCTCGGCGTGGGCCGCCAGGCTGCGCGCCCGGTCGCCCGCCGCAGCGTAGGCGGCCGCGGCCTCGTCGGCCCGCCCCGCCAGCTCCAGGTGGCGGGCGGTGAGTGCCGGATCCCCGTGGCGCAGGGTCAGAGCCTCGGCCACACGGCCGTTCAGCAGCCGTCGCCGGGCGAGGCCGCTGCGTTCGTCGACGGCCGCCCGCACCCGCTCGTGACCGAAGTCGTAGGCGGCGTCGCGCTCGACGATGATGCCCCGGGCGCACAGCTCCTCGAGCGCGGCCACGACCTCCTCGCCGGAGCGGCCGCTGGCGGCGCGGACGGTGTCGACGTCGAAGGTACGCCCGATCACCGCGGCGGCCGAGAGCACCTGTGCGCCCGTCTCGGAGACGGCGTCGAGGCGGGCCTCGACCGCTTCTCGCACCCCGGCCGGCGCGGTATCCGGAGGGCGGTCGGGTGCGAGCAGTTCCGCCAGGAACAGGGGCAGCCCCTCGCTCTCGGAGTACAGCGCCTCGGCCTCCACGGGGCCGAGTCCGTGGGAGCCGGCGAGCTCGGCGACGTCCGACCGGGTCAGGCGCCCGAGTGCGATCCGCTCGCCTGCCTGCGCGAGGCGGGCGCAGGCGTGGTCGGGGTCGGGCTCGTCGGTGCGCCGCGTGGCGATCAGCAGGAGGCGGCGGCCGGGAAGGCGCCGTGCGAGATATCCGAGCGCGTCGAGCGATGCGGGGTCGCACCAGTGCAGGTCGTCGACGAACACGACGCCCGCCACGCGGCCGTCGCAGGCCAGGGCGATCAGCTGGCCGACCGCCTCCAGGAACCGCAGCCGGGCGCCGGGGTCGTCCAGGCTGGCCGGGGGCGGCGGGCCGAGTTCGGGCAGGAGCCGCGCCGCCTCGCCGGCGCAGTGGCCGGGGAGCCCGTCGCCCAGGCGCTCGACGGCGGTTCGCAGGAGCTGGGCCACCACTCCGTAGGCGAGGTCATGCTCGCCCGGCGAGGGCCGCGCCGAGACCACCGTCGCCCCCTGGGCCTGCAGGGCTCCGAGCAGTTCCTCGGCGAGGCGCGTCTTGCCCACCCCCGACTCGCCCTCGATCACGGCCATCCTGCCGTCGGCGGAGATCCCGGCATGCAGGTCGCTCAGGAGCCGCCACGGGACGTCTCGTCCGACGAGCGGCTGAGCGGCGGCCGTGACAGCCGGCGGAATTTCGGCAACGGCCGGCCGGCGGCCCTCGTTGACGGCATGGTAGAGCTCGGTCGTCTCGGCCAGCGGACGCACACCCAGCTCGCGGTCGAGCACCCGTACGCACTCGCGGTACTGGCTCATGGCGTCGCCGCGGCGGCCGCTGGCCGCATACCGCTCGATCAGCCGCCGGTGGGCGGGCTCGTGCAGCGGATCGAGCGCGAGGCGCTGCTCGGCGCGCGCCACGGCGTCGTCGTTGCGTCCGGCCGCGGCCAGTGCATCGCCCAGGCGGTCGAGCGCAGACGCCCGTTCGCGGCGGATGCCCTCGGCGGCGAGCTGCTGCCAGTCGTCGAAGGCGGCGCTGTCGCGGACGGCGAACCCCTCCAGCAGGTCCCCGCGGTGCATGTCGACCGCCGCGGCGAGCGCCTCTGCGGTTGCCGCCGGGTCGGCGGCGGTGCGGCGGAACTCGGCGAGATCGAACCAGGCATCGTCGAGGTCGATCGCGATCGAGCTGCGGTCGGCCGTGAGCCAGCGGCCGTCGAGCGCTGTTCGCAGCGTCGAGAGCGTGCGCCGCAGCGCCGATCGTGAGCGGTCGATGTCGAACTCCGGCCAGAGCAGCGCGGCCACCACCTCACGGCTCACCGGATGGCCTGTCACCGCCAGATGGGCGAGCATCGCCGTCGCCTTGCGCGTATCGACCCGAAGCGGGCTGCCCTCGACTTCGACGAGCGGGGTGCCGAGAAGTGAGATCCTGAGCGCGTGCACGTGGCAAGCATGACATGGAGCCGCAACGAGAGTCCACCCCAGGGTGCGTTCCGTAACGATCTCGGGACGGTGTCGCGGTGACACTCACGGCTGTGCAGACCCGCCCGCGCGCCCCGATGTGGATTGCCGCCACGATCTTCAGCCTCACCGTGTCGCTGTTTGTGATCGAGATCTGGCTCGGATTGCTGACCCGCGACCTGCCGAGCTCGAGCAGTTGGTCGAGCGCCGGGACGGTCGGCGGCATCTCGCTCTCTCTGGTGCTGTTCTCGCCCCCGGTGGTCGGGCTCCTGATCACGTGGCGCCGAGCTGGAAACGCGATCGGCTGGCTGCTGCTTGCGATCGGTCTGGCGTGGGGGCTCGCGGACTCGAGCACGTACTCCGACTACGGCGTGCGGCTGCACCCGGGATCGCTCCCGGCCGCCGCGTTGCCGGGTGCGATCGGCAATGCGCTCTGGCTGCCCGCGATCGGCCTCACGGGGACGTTTCTGATCCTGCTCTTCCCCGACGGGCACCTCCCGGGCCGCCGCTGGCGCTGGGTTGCATACGCGAGCGCGCTCGTGATGGGGTTGGGCACGCTTGGACTCACGTTCACACCCGGGGACATGGCCGACGCCGGATATCCGGGCACGACGAACCCGCTCGGAATTGACGCGCTCGGCGGCGTCCTTCGCGCGATGCAGTACATCATCGTGCTGCTTCCGGCCGCGATTGCCGCGTCGGCCGCCGGCATGATCGTGCGTTACCGCCGCTCTCGCGGGGTCGAGCGCCTGCAGCTGCGCTGGCTGACCGCTGCCGCGGCGGCCGTGGCCGTCACGTACGCGACCGTGTTTGCCCTGTCCGTCCTGCTTGCGCCGAACTCGGACGCGCCTCCCGCATGGCTTGCGGCCGCGCAGGCGATCGGGTTGATGAGCACGTGCCTTATCCCCATCGCGATCGGCTTTGCCGTGCTGCGCTACCGGCTCTACGACATCGATGTGATCATCCGCCGCACCCTCGTCTACACCGCCCTCCTGGCGTCGCTCGCGGCGGTGTACGTTGGTGGGGTCGCGGTGCTCGGCATGACGTTTCGGGCCGTGACCGGCCTGTCGAGCTCGCTCGCAGTCACGGTGTCGACGCTCGCCGTCGCGGCTGCCTTCCAGCCGCTGCGCAGCCGCATCCGGCGGGGGGTCGACCGCCGCTTCTACCGCGCGGCCTACGACGCCCAAGCGGCGGTGGACGCCTTCAGCGGGCAGCTGCGCCAGCAGATCGACCTGGACGTCCTGGCCGATCGGCTTCTGGCGACCGTGCGAGCGACCGTCGAGCCGCGATCGGCCAGCGTCTGGCTCGCCTCCGTAACGATCCCGGAACGCGCGTCCGGTACAACGGAGGCATGACGATCCTGAGCCACACGATCCGGCGCGTGATACTCCGCAGGCCGGCCGCGGTCTCGGCCGCTGCCGATGACGATGTCCAGCCCGCGCGGCGGCGGGATGCCGGCCAGTCGATCTCGCTCGACATCGCGGCGAACGACCCGATCGTTGCCTACTTCCAGACGGCGCCGGGCGCGGTCGAGCTGAAGCACCTCGAGCTCGACTCGCCCGCACTCGAGCAGATGCGCAGCCAGGGCATCACCATGGTCGTGCCGCTCGTCACGCAGGGCGAGCTGATCGGGCTCCTCAACCTGGGGCCGCGCCTGTCCGACCAGGAGTACTCGGCCGACGACCGGCGCCTGCTCGAGAGCCTTGCCTCGCAGGCCGCCCCGGCCGTCAAGGTCGGCCAGCTCGTCCGCGAGCAGGAGGTGGAGGTGCGCGCGCGCGAACGCCTCGAGCAGGAGCTGGAGGTCGCGAGACTGATCCAGCAGAACTTCCTGCCCAAGCAGCTGCCCGAGCTGGAC
>DATCPV010000398.1:0-12779 GCA_036569885.1 Gaiellales bacterium
CCCGGCCTGGTGACGGGCCGGGTAGATGAACCCGGCACACGTGTCGGGGACGGTGAAGCGCAGCGCGTGATTGATCACGCCGGCCTTGACCTCGGAGTGGCGCACGAGGCCGGGCAGGATCGGCAGCCCGGCGGCATCGGCGCTCGTCCAGCCCAGGTGGCGTAGATGGTTCGAGGTGAGCGACCAGATCGCGCCGGAGCCGGCGTGCCAGCCCTTGGTGGTGCGCCTCGCGTTGAAGAGCTCGTAGAGCTTGCAGTTACCGCGGTCGACGATCAGCAGGTGCCTGTCGGAGCCGGCCTCGATGCGGGGCTGCTTGGGAATCGGGTAGGGGCCGGGGTTGGACTCGGAGGCGTACTGGAAGCGCACCTTGCGCGTGGGCTGGCTGCCGGGCACCACGTTCACGGGGATGCCGTACCCCGCGAACGAGCCGAAATCGGGGTGCACCGGGGCGTTGCGGCCGATCGCGTCGATCATGGCGGCCGAATCGGCGGCGACCGGGAGGGAGTCCACCCGCTCGTTCCAGACATTCGTCGCTGGGAAGATCTCGCAGTTGGGCGCGGACGGCAGCGGCATGGCCTGGGTGCGCGCTGCCCCAAAGGCCAGTGCGGCCGCGCCGGTGACCGCGGCCGCAATCGCGACCCCAAGAAGCGTTCGACCCCGCATGGACGCATCCTCGGTGAAGAACCGCCACGCCGCAACCCGCGTCCGGGGGAGGGTCGCGTCGCAGCCGCCTATCCTTCGCGCCGATGCGCGCGACGTTTGCGGTCGAGGTGGAGGGGCTCGAGAAGCGTTATCCGAAGGCGCCGGCGAACGCTGTGGACGGTGTGTCGTTCACGGTCGATCGGGGCGAGGTGTTCGGCCTGCTCGGGCCAAATGGTGCGGGCAAGACGACCACGATCGGCGTGCTCACGACCCGCGTGCGCCTGAGCGCCGGGGTCGCCCGGGTGGTCGGCGTCGATGTCACCACCGACGCCGTGCGGGCACGCAGCATGCTGGCGGTCGTGCCGCAGCGCAACAACCTCGACCGCTCGCTCTCGATCCGCCAGAACCTGACGTTCCACGCCGCGTACCACCGTGTGCCGGCGGCCGAGCGTAACCGCCGCGCCGACGAGCTCCTCGAGCTGTTCGGGCTCACTGACCGTGCGAACAGCAAGGTGGACTTCGTCTCCGGTGGCCAGGCCCAGCGGATCATGATCGCCCGGGCGATGATGCACACGCCCCAGGTGCTCTTCCTGGACGAGCCGAGCACCGGCCTCGACCCGGCCGCGCGCCTGTTCGTGTGGGATCGCATTCGCGACCTGCGCGAGCAGGGCGTGACGATCGTGATCACCACCCACGACATGGACGAGGCCGCCACCCTCGCCGAGCGGGTTGGGATCATGGATCGCGGCCACCTGCTCGCGCTCGACACGCCGGCTGCGCTCACCCGCAGCCTGCCCGGAAAAACGACGCTCGAGATCGCCATGGCCGGCGCCGACGGCTCGCTCGAGCCGGCGCTGCAGACACTCGAGGCACTGAACGGCGTCGAGCGCCTGGAGCGGCTCGAGCAGAGCGACGGCCACGTGCGCCTCTACGTCACGGGTGAGGCGCCCATGATGGTCGCGCCTGTCGCGACCGCCCTGCAGACCTACGGCATCACGCTGTCGGACGTGAAGATCGGCGAGCCGAGCCTCGAGGACGTCTTCATCGGACTCACCGGACGGGCGCTGCGGTGAGCGCGCGCGCCGCCTCGTCGCATCGCGCCACCGCCCCGGCGGTGTTCCTGTCGGTGCTCTGGCGTGACCTCTTCGTCACCGGCCGGGAGCTGCCCGTATTCCTGGCCCAGGTGGTGCTGCAGCCGCTCTTCATGCTGTTCGTGTTCGGCAAGGTGCTATCGAGCCTGGGCTACACCCGCCCCGGGTACACCCATCTCCTGTTCCCGGGCATCGTGGCCCTCACGGCGACGCTGACCGCGCTGCAGTCCACGGCGCTGCCCCTTGTCATCGAGTTCAGCTTCACCAAGGAGATCGAGGACCGGCTGCTGGCGCCGATCCCCGTGGCGCTCGTCGCCCTCGAGAAGATGGTGTTCGCCGCGATGCGGGCGCTCACCGCGGCGCTCTTCATGTTCCCGATCGGGATCCTCATCCTCGGCTCGGTGCCGTGGCGGGCGGGCGGCGCCGCGCAGTTCGTCGTCGTGCTCGTGCTGGGCTCGCTGGTCGGCTCCGCGATGGGGCTGACGATGGGGACGCTCGTGCCGCCGAACCGGATCACGGTCATGTTCACGCTGGTGCTGACGCCGCTCCTCTTCACGGGCTGCAGCCAGTACCCATGGCCGTCGCTCGCGCGCCTGCGATGGTTCCAGGTGGTGACGGCGTTCAACCCGCTGACCTATGTCAGCGAGGGGATGCGCGGGGCGCTCGTCCCCGGCGTCGCCCACATCCGGGCGCCGATCTGCATCGGCGCTCTGCTGCTCTCGCTGGTGGTCTTCTCGGCCATCGGCATCCGCGGGTTCCTGCGCCAGGCCGTCGACTAGTCGCCGGCGGCGCCCATCCCCTCGGCGGCGGTCAGGTTGGCCCCGATTCGCCGGGCGAGTCCCGGGATGGTCATGATGATCGCGAGTCCGACCGCGAGCCAGGCCACCACGACCCATGGGAACCAGTTGAACGGGTAGACCTGCCCGACCGCGTTGCGGTCGAAGACGTAGCCCAGGACGACGATGGCGACGACCGGGAACACCAGCTCCCACGCCCGCTCGGAGCGGTCGGTCAGGAACAGCTTCGCCGCGCCCACATTGGTGACGGCATAGGCCACGATCAGGCTGAGCACACCCAGCGTGCCGGGATAGAAGAAGGCGGACACGGCGTCCGAAATCCCGTAGGCGCGCATCCCCGCGAGGCCGGCGCAGGCGATCGTCATGACGCAGGCCAGCGCCACCGCCGGCGCCCCGGTGCGCTCCGACGACGACCCGAGCCGCGGGGTGACGAACCCGTCGCGGCCCATCGCAAAGAGGATCCGGGAGGCACCCGTGGCCGTGGCGAGCGCGCTGGCAAAGCCGCTGACGGCGGCGCCGAGGTTGATCGCGTCGCCCATCCACGAGCCGATGTAGGACTTCCCCAGGTCGCCAAGCGGCGAGCTGGACGACCCAAACGCAGCCACGCCCGTTTTGCCGGTACCGAAGCCCCACGTCTGGGCGAGCATGCACAGGAGGTAGAAGATGCCGGCGCCGATCACGGCGTTTCGGATCGCCCGGGGGATGTGGCGGCGCGGCTCGTTCGTCTCCTCACCGAGCGCCGCGGCGCCCTCGAACCCCGCGAATGACAGAAACGCCAGGACGATCCCGAGGCCGAGCGCGGAGCTCGACGTCCCGCCCGGGAGCGAGAACACGCTTGTGCTGAACCCGCCCGCACCCGGCACCGACCCCGTCGCCAGGCGCACGAAGATCACCACCATCAGCACCGTGATGAGCAGCACCGACACGGCCTCCATACTGATCAGAGTGCGCGTCGTCAGCTTGATGTCGCTGTAGGCGAGGACGCCGATCGCGATTGCGGCGGCGAGCGAGATCCAGATCCACTCGCTCCCGCTCCAGATCCCGGTGCCGTTGGCGAACTGGGCCAGGAACAGCCCGACCTCGGCCGACGAGGCGACCGTGAACGCCAGATACGTGCCCAGCAGCGCCCAGCCCGAGAAGAACCCCGCCCGCGGCCCCAGCGTGGCGCCGCTGAAGGCGTACACCGAGCCGGCGTGGCTGTAGTGCGCCGAGAGCCGGATGAAGCTCCACGAGACGAAGAAGACGAGCAGGCCCGAGATCAGGAAGGCGAGCGGCACCGCCCGGCCGATGTTGTCGGCGACGCCGACGCCGTTCAGGGCCATGGCCGCGGTCGGGGCCATGATCCCGACCGAGAGCGCGATCGTCTCCCAGAAGCGCAACTCCCGCCGTAGCGTGTTCTTGCCGTCGGCCGCGCTCATGTTCGTTCCGGCCCGAAGACCGCCTCGGGCAGGAACATGCCGACGACCCAGTTGGGCGCGTCCACCACCTCGTGGACGCGCAGGTCGCACGCCACCGAGCAGAGCGCGTAGGCCTCCTGGCGGTCGAGCCCACGGCGATAGCCGAGATGGTCGATCATCGCCCGGGTCGCCGCTCGCGTCGCCTCCATCAGGTCGGGAGCCACGCCGGTGGTGACGTGGAACGGGCCGGCCTCGGTGCGGGCCAGCTCGCCCGCGGGTACGGAGTACTGGGGCGCGGGCACCGAGAAATCGCGGCGCACGCTCAAGCGCACGACGATGTCCATCGCCGCCTCGACCGCCGTGCCGCACACCTCGCCGTCGCCCATGGCGGCGTGGGTGTCGCCGACCGAGAAGAGCGCGCCCTCGACGCCGACGGGCAGGTACAGCGTCGTGCCCGTGCGGAGGTGCTTGATGTCGAGGTTGCCGCCCCAGGTCGACGGCGGCACGATCGAGTGCTGGCCCGGCTCCGGCAGCGCAACCCCGATCGTGCCCGGGAAGGGCTCGAACGGCAACGTGATGCCCTCGGCGAATGTGACCCGTCGCGTGCCCTCATCGACGTGTGAGATCCGCAGCCAGGGATCGGGGAACTCGTCGGCCAGCAGGCCGAACCCGGGGATGATCGCCGTCCAGCCCCAGTCGCGCGGGCGCAGCTCGAGGATCTCCACCGCGAGCACGTCGCCGGGCCGCGCCCCCTTGACGGCGACCGGCCCGCTGACCGGGTTCACATGCGAGAAGTCGAGCGCGACGACGGCATCGACGCCCGAGTCGGGCCCGATCTGCTCATCGCCGGCATCACGCACATGCAGCTCGACCTCCGCGCCCGACTCGACCTCGAGCACGGGCGCGATCGAGTTGTCCCAGACGTAGTTGAACGCGTCCGCCCTGACCTCATGCAGCGAATGGCTGTGCATCGGATCCCTCCCCAGTGACCGACGGCGAGTCTACCGCGCCGGGAGGGGGCGCAGGTCGGGAGCGAGCGGGCGCTCGCGAGCCGTCGGGGATGCGATCAGCTCGGCGCTGAAGTGGCGTCGAAGCAGGCGGGAATCGAGCAGGGCCGGGAAGCGGTCGACGAACGCGGCGAACTCGAGCTCCGGCGCCTCGTGGAGATGGTGGGCGATGAGTGCCATCCACGCCGCGGTGATCGTGCGGTGGAACTTCTCGGGCTCGCCGTGGGCGGCCGCGAGGTGGCGGATCGCCGCCTCGACGCGCGTCAGCGCCTCACCCGGCTCGTGGTCGTGCAACTCGCGCCAGGCCAGGTGGATGTGCTCGCGATGGCCAAACTCCCCGCCGGGGCCGAGCAGGTGGCCGAATGCAGGATCCACCGCCGGACGTTATCGCAGAGGGTCATTCGTGATCGGGAAGAGCACCGGGGCCGGATGGGTCCCATTCGCCCCGCTCGACGTTCCCTCGATGCCGATCTGGATGGAGCCAATCCCGCCCTCCGGCACGCGGACCACCGCCGCGTAGTGCCCCGGCGTCCCGTGAGCAGTCGCGATCTCGGCGGGAGCACCCGATGCGCTCACGAGCCGTACAAAGATGCCGCCCCCACCGACCCGATGGTCAAACGTCCACGCAATCCTGATCTTCGTCCCGGGCCGAGCGTTGAGGTCGATAGGACGGGTGAGTGTGGCCTTTACCCAGGCCCGGGCGATGGGCGGGCTCGAGGCATTCGACGTCAATCCGACGAACTCGCGCATGCTCCGGCTCAACGCGAGGGCCGGCGCCACCACGATCGCCGTCGCCGCAACCGCTGCGATCAGGACGCGCACCGAACGGCAGTGTGTCGAAGGGAGGTGACGCTGGCGCTCGATCTCCGTGAGGAGGTGCTGCGAGCGATCCGCAAGACGTCCCGGGGGAAAGTCGCGCAGGGGCGGAAGCGAGTGGGCGGTATTCACGGTTCCATGGCCTCCCGGGATGGCTGCACTCCTGACTGCTCATGTCCGCTCTCAGGTGAGAGTTCCCCGAGGCGGTGTCGCGCCCGTGAGAGCCGCGACCGCACCGTCCCGACGGGGATCGCGAGCGCAAACGCGGCTTCCTCGTAGCTCAGCCCGGACCATCCGCACAGGGCGAGCACCTCCTGCTCACGCTTCGGGAGCTGCGACACGAGCGCGAGCACTCCCGCAATCCGGCGCTCGTCGTCGAGGCGCGCATCCGCGTCGTCGGCGAAGTCAGGTGTCGGGCATGGGCGCGGGACGCGACGGATCGCCGCTGCGAACCTGTACTCGGAGCGCCGGCGATTCCGCAGCACGTTGGTCGCGACGCCGTAGAGCCACGGCAAGACCTTGTCCGGTGGAAGCTGGATCGCACGCCGCCGCCACGCTTCGAGGAAGACGATCGAGACCAGATCCTCGGCCGCGCTCCAGTTGCCTATCCGCCGGAAGCAATAGTTGTAGATCGCCCGGCCATGGCGCTCGAACAGAAGCCCGAAGGCGTCCGCATCCCCCTGGCGAGACCGGGCCCAGAGGGTGGCGTCGGTGCACTCCACGTCGTCGCGCTCATGTCCGAACACCGTTGTGGGGTTCCCGTCGACCACCACGTCAGAGGATATGGGCTCCGCGCTGGGGTACACTGGCGCGCCGATGGCCCAGCCGACGACCCGCGACATCGACGCCCTGTGGGGGCCGGCGACACCCCAGTTCGCCTACCAGATCGCCGATCGCATCGCCCATCTGATCGCCGACCTCCCGCCCGGGCACGCCGTGCGCGCCCACGGCGAGCTACGGCTGGCCGAGCTGGACGAGCTCGGCCATGGCACCACCAAGGGCCCCGAGCCCGGCCACTGACACCGCTTACATGGTGGGTGAATATTTGGTGGCTGGCACCGGTTATTCACGGCCGCAGGCCGTCACGCTCTTGGAGTGCGCCAAAAGGGGTCTGACCCCGTTTGGCGCACCAGCCCGCCCAGCACCGCGCCGAACACCGCGTGGCCGAGCACCTCCTGGGCGGCGGCGTGCGTGTTTCGCAGCAGCGGCGGCCACGTCCCCGAGCGCACGTCGGGGTGGATCCGGTCGAGCACCCCCACCAGCGGCCACAGAAGCGCGTTCTCGGCCTCGGCGGCCGCCACCCCCCGGGCCACGCCGTGCCCGCCCAGCCGGTCGAAGGCCATCCCGAACCCCGCGCCGTTTGCGAGGTGGACGGCCAGGCCCACCGCCCGCCAGGATCCGTCGGGTACAAGGACGCGCCCGATCAGTCGGGCCTGCCGGTGATAGCCGCCGGTCGCCCGGGCAAGGAGCGGCTCGGCGGCCGCCCAGCAGCCCGCCGCGACCGCACCGGCCAGCGCCGCCCGAAGCGTCCGCCGGACGCTCAGCGCAGCCCCGGCACGAGCGTGCGCACGACGTCTCGGGCGACGTAGCCCGCGATGCTCGGGTTCTCCTTGAGCCGGCGCACGGAATAGGCATACCAGGCCTCGCCATAGGGGACGTAGACCCGGAGGCGGTGGCCGTCGGCGATCAGCCTCCGGCCGATCTCGCCGGCGACTCCCAGCAGCATCTGGAACTCGTACCGGTCGGGCGCAAGGCCGCGCCGCTCGATCAGCTCGAGCGCGGCCGTAACGAGCGCGCGGTCGTGGGTCGCAATCGCGACATAGCTGCCCTGGTCGATCAGCTGCTCGAGGAGCAGCATGAAGTTGGCGTTGATGTCGGGCATGTCCGTGAACGCGATCTCGCCCGGCTCCACGTAGATGCCCTTGACCAGGCGCACGTTGGGCGTCAGGTCGGCAAGGCCCGCGATGTCGTCGGCCGACCGGCGCATGTAGGCCTGGATCACGACGCCGGTGCCGTCATGCCCACCCTCGCGCAGCCGCCGGTAGATCTCGAGGGTCTGGTCGGTCAGGCCGCTGTGCTCCATGTCGATGCGCACGAAGATGCCATGCCGCTGGGCCGAGTGAAACACGCGCGCGAGGGTGCGGTCGCAAAGGTCGCGGTCGATCTCGATCCCGAGCGCCGAGAGCTTGACCGACACGGTGGCCGCGAGCTGCTCGGCCGCGATCGCGTCGAGCGCCCGCTCGTATTCGGTGGCCGTCGCCTCGGCCTCCTGCGGGTTGCGGATGAACTCGCCCAGCACATCGACGGTGGCCATCGCACCCCGGCCGTTCAGCTCCCGGACGGTGGCGACCGCATCGGCGAGCGACTCGCCGGCGATGTAGCGGTCGGCGATCTTGCGCACGACCACGCGCGGCACGACGGGCAGAGAGGCCGCGAGCAGGCGATCCACGGCCCTCACCTGTCGTCCAACTCCCCGCGGTAGTGGTCGATCACGTCGGAGACCAGCGCGTCCACGGCCCCCGAGGCCGCGGTCATGGCCGAGGCGAAGTTGGCCGGATCGCCGGCCTCGGACGCGGCGCCGAGCGCCGCCTCGACGACTGCCCGCGGCGATGCGACCTCCGATGCAGTGCCCATGCTGGCCTCCGGTACCCGCTGGGCGTGCGGGACGAACGCATCCAGGGCGGCGGCCAGCTCGCCGGCCAGGGCGGCCATGCGATCGAGGTACTGCGCCGTCGCCGGCCGCGGGCCGGTTGCGGCGTCGGCCAGGCGGCCGGCGGCGGCGGCGACGGCGTCGGCAGCGGCGGCGGCATCGGCATCCCCGCCCCGCAGCCGCTCCGCGGCCTCGGTGAACCGCGCGACCAGCTCCTCCGCCGCGGTCGCCCCCGACACCTCCTCGGCCCGCTCGGCGAGCGCCGCCAGCGCGACCGCGTCGCGCACGAGCCGCCGGTCAGACACGGGTGCGCCGGACGCGTCGAGCGCGATGTACGCCAGGTCACCACCGGCGGTGAAGGCGATCACGTACACGCGCGTGCCCCCCGCGGGCTCGGTCGCGATCACCGCGACCGGCTGCTCGTCGTTTCGGGCGTGGCGACCGGCGGCCGCGAGCGTCGTTTCCAGCTCCTGCTCCAGACTCATGCAGCCGGAGTATGCGCCGGAGCGACCGCCATCCGCATCTCGAAGGCGATCAGCGCGACCGCGACCAGCAGCGTCACCGCGAGCGGAGGGGTGAGCAGAGCCGCCGACGCGAGGGCCGCGCCGATCCCGGCGAAGATGATCACCGTCTCTGAGGCGGTGACAGACGCGACGTCGTCGGGACGGCAGCGCAGGTGCGCCATGAGACCCACCGCGTAGCCGACCACGAGGGGCAGCAGCCGCGGCTGCACGGCCGAGCCGGCGACCGCAGCCGCCAGGGCCACCAGGCACCAGGCGATGGCGTAGTGGCGCCCGCGGACGAGCCCCAGGCGGACGATCGACGTCACCTTGGGCGGCGTTGCCAGTGCGTCGGCATCGCGGTCGAGATAGTGATGCACCATCAGCATCGACACGGCGTAGGCGGCCACCGCAACCGCCGAGGCGACCGTGGCCGCGTCGATGGACCGCCCCTGTAGCAGGTGCGCTCCCATGACGCAGTCGGCCAGGCAGACGAACGCCACCGCCTCGCCCGCGAAGGGTCGGTACGCCGCGCGCACGGGCGGCAGCGTGTAGATGACGGCGCCGACGACGCCGACGAGCCCGAACGGGAGCAGGTCGAGGCCGCCGGCAGCGACCAGGGCCAGGCCGATCACCGTCGTGGCGGTGAAGGCAGCCGCGAACACCAGCCACAGCGTCCGCGGCGAGAGCAGCCCGGCGACGATCACCTTGCTTCCCCCCGAGATCACCCGCGGCGAGGAGTGCCGGTCGGTGCCCGAGCGCCAGTCCTCAACCTCGTTCACGGAATGGGCCAGCAGTCCCTGGATCAGCACCCCCAGGGTCACGGCCCCCAGGTAGTACCACACCTGCAGCGGCCGCCCCCGAGCCGCCAGCGCCGTACCCAGCGTCAGCGCTGAGAAGCTCCACAGGAGCACGGGGATGACCCGCACCTCCAGCCACAGGCCGCGCAGAGTCTCCGACATCGCGCCTGACGATACCAGCGCCGGTGCCGTCCGTCCGAGGCCGGCCCTACCATGGCGCGCATGACTCCGGCGAATGTCCTCGACGAGGGCACGGACGCGGCTTCGCAGGTAGAGGCGTGGCGACTACACGTGTTGCTCCAGGCGGGCTACCCGTTGCGGGATGCCGAGCGCCTGGCGAAGAGCACGGCCGATCTGCACCGCGCGGTGCAGATCCTCGAGGAGGGCTGCACTCCTCAGACCGCCGCGCGGATCCTCACCTAAGCGTCCGTAGACTTCGGCTGTGAACGCGAAGCCGACGCCGACCACCTATGGCGACCGTACGGTCTACTCCGTTGCGGGGTTCAACCAGGGCGTCGCCGACTGGCTGGGGAAGCTCGGCAACGTCTGGATCGAGGGCGAGCTGTCGGAGCTCAAGCGCACCGACCAATGGGGGCTCGTCTACTTCTGCCTCAAGGACGAGACCTCCACGCTGCGGGCCTCGATGCAGCGCGACCGTTTCGACCGCATCGAGCCAACGCCGGTGGTCGGCGACCGCGTGCATGTGTTCGGGCGCGGCGAGTTGTGGCACCGCAAGGGGGAGTTCCGGTTCCGGGCGTATGCGATCGAGCAGTTCGGGCTGGGACAGCTGTTGCGCCGGATCGAGGAGGTGCGCCTGCGCCTGGCGGGCGACGGCCTGTTCGCCCAGGAGCGCAAGCGCCCGCTGCCCTTCCTGCCACGGGTCGTCGGGCTCGTGTGCGGCAGCGACGCGGCCGCCAAGCGCGACGTGGTCGAGACAGCCGAAAAGCGGTATCCGGGCGTGCGGTTCCGGATCGTCGAGGCGGCGGTTCAGGGCGCCGGAGCGGCCGTCGGCGTCGCCGCCGCGCTGCGGGCCCTCGACGCCGACCCGCTCGTTGACGTGATCGTGCTCGCCCGCGGCGGGGGCAGCGTCGAGGATCTGCTGCCCTTCTCCGACGAAGGCCTGTGCCGCGTCGTGGCGGAGTGCACGACCCCGGTCGTCACCGCCATCGGCCACGAGCAGGACACCCCGCTGATCGATCTGGTCGCCGACGTCCGTGCGGGCACGCCGAGCCTGGCCGCGAAGCTGGTCGTGCCCGATCACGCCGCGGTCTGCGCCGACCTGGACCGTCTGGCGGCGCGGGCGGGGCGCGCGCTCGAGGGCCGGGCGGCCACCGCCCGCAGGCATCTGCAGCTGCTGGTGGCTCGCCCCGCCTTCGCCGATCCCCGCAGCTGGATCACGACCCGGCGGACGCTGCTCGACGGCGCCGCAGCCTCGCTGCGGCGGCTGCCTGCGCTCCGGCTCGAGCGCGAGGCCGCGCGGCTTGTGAACGCCCGCGACCGGCTGCGGGTGCTGGGGCCGGGCGCCACGCTCGAGCGCGGCTACGCGATCGTCCAGGACGATGCCGGCGCGGTCGTGCGCGCGGCGGAGGCGGTCGTTGTCGGCCAGCGCGTCGGCGTCAGGCTGGCCACCGGCCGGCTCGCGGCCCGGGTCGAGGAGGTGCAGCCATGAACGAGGAGCTCGGCTTCGAGCAGGCCCGCGACGAGCTCGAGCAGATCGTGCGCAAGCTCGAGGACGGCAGCACGCCGCTCGACGAGGCCCTTGCGCTGTGGGAGCGAGGCGAGCAGCTGCATGCGCTCTGCCGCGCGCGCCTCGACGCCGCCGAGGAGCGGGTGACGGAGCTCCTGGAGCGGCTCGGGCGCAGTCCAGGCCAGTGAGCGGGTGGGAAGGACTGGGAGCGGCGATCCCGAACATGCAAGTTCCCCCAAAGCACCATCCGCCTCCATGCGCCGCATATCCGTCGGCCTCACAACCCTCACGCTCGCACTCGCCGCAGCCGCTCCGGCGGCTGCGCGGACGCACTACGTCGTCCGCTACGGCGACACGCTGACGGGCATCGCGCGTGCGCACGGGATCAGCCTCGAGCGGCTCGCCCGCCTGAACCACCGCCGGGCCTACGCGATTCTGCGCGAGGGCACCGTGCTGGTCGTCCCGGGCGGAAGAACGCACCGCGGCCGCGCGTACACGGTGCGCTTCGGCGACACGCTCTCGGGCATCGCCGCACGCTTCGGCACCACCGTCGAGCGGCTCGCGCGGCGAAACGGGCTCGCTCCGCGCGGCATCCTGCTGGCGGGATCGACCCTCAGGATGCCGTCCTCGGGAGGAGGCTCGGCGCACCATTCCCGTGGGTTCCACGGCCGCTACCGGGTCGTCCCCGGCGACACGCTGACGGGGATCGCGGCTCGGTTTGGGGTCGGCATCCACCGGCTCGCACGCGCCAACAGCCTGCGCCGGAACGGGATCCTGCTGGCCGGGATCACCCTGCGCGTGCCGGCGCACGCGCACGCCAGGCGCTCGGCGCCCGTGGCGACCGGACTCTGGTCGGTGACCGCGGCGATCGATGCCTGGTCGGCGCACTACGGCGTCGATGCCGCGCTGGCGCGGGCGATCTCATGGCAGGAGTCGGGCTTTCAGATCGACATCCTGTCGCCCGCCGATGCATGGGGCCCGATGCAGGTGACGCCGGGGACGTGGCGCTACGTCGAGGACGTGCTGATCGGCCACCCCGTCGCCCGCACCGGAGACGGCGACATCCGTATCGGCGTCGCCCTCCTGCACCACCTGATGTTGGACTTCGGCGGGAACACGGAGCTCGCCGTGGCCGCGTACTACCAGGGCGAGGGTTCGGTGCGCGCGTTCGGCATGTTCCCCGAGACCGTCTGGTACGTGAACAACGTGATGGCGCTACGCGGACGCGTTTAGCCGTCAGGCGGGCTCGCGCAGGGCGGCCACCCGGGCGTCCGCGTTGCGGCGGAGCGTCTCACACACCTGTCCGCACAGCACGAACACGGCGGGGTCGCAGACCGCATAGAAGCAGTGCAGCCCGTCGCGGCGGCGGCGCACGACCCCGGCGTCGGCCAG
>DATCPV010000399.1:0-5247 GCA_036569885.1 Gaiellales bacterium
CTCGCCGACGTTGACGCACTCCCCGTCTCGCCCCGGTGGCTCAACATCAAGCCGTCGCGATTCGGGACGGTGCAGCGCCTGCTCGAATGCATCGAGGCCTGCGAGGAGCGGGGCATCCGCATGTACGGCGGCGGCCAGTTCGAGCTGGGCGTGGGGCGTCGCCAGATCCAGGTGCTGGCGAGCGTCTTCTATCCCGACACGCCGAACGACGTCGCTCCGGGCGTCTACAACGAGGGCGATCCGCGCCACGGGCTCCCGCAGAGCCCCCTGCCGGCGCTCGACGAGGTGGGTTTCTAGAGGGCGCCGCCGGCCGCGGCGGGCGCGGTGGCATCGGCGGCCTCGCCGGTCGCCTCGCGGGCGAGATACTCCTCGGCCAGGAGCGGGTTGTCACGCGCCCGCTCGACCACCTTCAGGAGATCGGACATGCTCGAGACCTCCTCGACCTGCTCCTTGATGAACCACTGCATGAACTGCTCGCCCGCGTAGTCGCCGCCCTCCCGGGCGGCGCCCGCGAGCGCGTTGATCTGGCCGGTCACGCGCCGCTCCTGCGCCAGCGCCAGCGCCACGGGCTCGACGGTGTCGGCAAACCCGCACGTGGGCGCCTCGACAGCGGGGATGGTGACGGGCTCGCCGGCGTCGAGCAGGTACTGCACCATGATCATGGCGTGGTTTCGCTCCTCGACCGCCTGGCGGTAGAAGAATGCGGCCAGACGCGGCAGGGTCTCGTCGTCGTAGTGAACGGCGATCGCGATGTACTGCTGGCTCGCGCCGAACTCGTAGGCAATCTGCTCGTTCAGCGCTGAGACGAACTTGGACTGGCTCATTCGGGCCTCCTGAAAAGGGCGAGCAAGTAACCTACCCGCCACGATGCTCCGAGTGCGCGCGATCCACGTCTCGGCGGTCAAATCGCTGCACCTGACACCGGTCGAGGAGGCTGCGATCGGGGCCGACGGGGTCGAACACGACCGCCGCTTCATGCTGGTCGACAGCGCCGGCCGCGTCGCCACCCAGCGGCAGGTCCCGGTGCTCGCCCAGGTGTGGAGCAGCTACGACGCCGAGGCCGACGTGCTGGAACTGCGGCTGCCCGGGGGCGGGATCGTGCGCGAGGTGCCCGCGGCCGTGGACCGGACGAGCGTCGAGCTCTGGGGCCGCGACGTGCCGGCCAGCGTCATGAACGGCCCGTTTGCCGAGGCGATGTCGGCGCTCGCCGGCAGACCGCTGCGGCTCCTGCGCGCCGATGACGGCCTGCGGGCACTCGACTCCCACCCCGTCTCGCTGCTCTCGCAGGCATCGGTGGACGAGGTCGGCCGCCACGGCGGACGCGCGCAGCTCGATGCGCGCCGCTTCCGCCCGACCCTGCTGATCGACGGGTGCGCGGCCCATGCCGAGGACGCGTGGGTCGGCCGCCGGGTGCGGGCGGGCGGGGCCGTGCTGACCGTGGTGCGACTCGACCCCCGCTGTGCGCTCACGACGCTCGACCCCGACACGGGCGCGCGCGACGCCGACACGCTGCGGTGGCTCGCGGGGTATCGCCCGCCCCAAAACGGCGAGGTGTTCTGCGGCATCTACTGCGACGTCGAGACGCCCGGCCGCGTCCGCGTCGGTGACCCGGTCGAGCCTCTGGAGGAGACATGAGCGCGGTGAAGCCGTTTCGCAACCACCTGCCCGTCAAGATCCGGTTCGGCGAGGGCGTCGCGGCCGACCTGGCCGCGGTGGTCGCCGAGGAGGGCGCCGCTCATCCCCTGATCGTGATCGACGAGGGGCTGGCCGGCCTCGTCCCGCGTGTGGCCGAGGCGGTGGCAGCGGTCACGGGGGCCACGATGTTCGAGAAGGCGCCGGGCGAGCCGACCGCCGAGCTCGTCGAGCGGGCGGCGCAGGCGCTCGCGGCCGCCGGGTGCGACGCCGTGGTGGCGATCGGCGGCGGCTCCGCGATGGACACCGCCAAGGCGGCGCGGCTCGTGGCGGGCCAGGGCGGGCCGTACATGCGCTTTGCGGGTGGCGAGGTCGCCTACGAGCCGCCGGCGATCCCGCTCGTCTGCGTGCCGACCACCGCCGGCACAGGCTCCGAGGTGTCCGGCGGTGCGGTCATCACCGACGAGCGCACGCACGTCAAGGCCGGCATCGCCAGCCCGTACCTGCGCGCCCAGCACGCCCTGGTCGACCCCGCGCTGACCTGGGGGCTGCCGCCGACAATCACCGCGCACACCGGCATCGATGCGCTCGCGCAGGCGATCGCTGCAATGGTCGTGACCGCGCGCACACCGGTCGGTGACGGCATTGCGCTCGAGGCGGTGCGGCTGGCGGGCCGGGCGCTCGTGCCGGCGGTACGGAACGGGGCGGACCACGACGCCCGCTCCGAAATGGCCTGTGGGAGCCTGATGGCGGGCCTCGCGATGAACATCTCCGACTGCGGGGCGGAGCACTCGCTCGGCCAGGCGCTCGGCGGCCGGTTCGGCCTCCCGCACGGCCTCACGATCGGGCTCGTCATGGCCGAGACGATGGACCGCGACCGCCACCACGTGCCCGAGCAGTTCGAGCGGATCGCAGACGCGCTGGGCGCACCCGCCGACGGCCCGGCCGACGGCTCGCGCGCCGTGCGAGCCGTGCGCCAGATCCTGGCCGAGCTCGAGTTCGACACGCTCGCCGGGGTGGGCGTGGGCGAAGCCGATCTGGACGAGCTCGTGGAGGGAGCGCTGGGCGACTACTTCATCTCGGTCGCCCCGGCGCCGTGGTCGGCGGCCGAGGTGCGCGCGGCCTACGAGCAGGGACTGGCGCTGGGTGCGAGCCGGTAGGAACCCGCTTCAGCGGGCATGGGCCGCATTCGAGCACCGCATCGCCGAGGGCACCCGCCCGACCCTGATGCGCTGGGAGGCGCTCCCCGGTCAGGTGCAGGTGGGGATCACCTATCCGGTCACCGCCGTGCTGCTCTTCATCTTCCACGTCGTGGTCTTCGACCTCTCGGCGGTGCGCTCGGCCTTCTACGCCCTGTTCTGGGCGGTGATGGCCACCGCCATCGTCTACGTCGCCACCCACGCGGAGGCGGCCAAGCGTGCGCGCGAGCGCCCGCCAGACGATGAATAACCGGTGCCAGGCACCCAATATTCACAACGCGGTACGCTTCGGGCGATGAACACCGTTCCGGCGATCGAGCTGCCCTGGACTGAGGATGCAGAGGCCAACCGGCTGATCGCCTCGGACGCCAACGCGCTTCTGATCGGCTTCGTGCTCGACCAGCAGGTGCAGGTGCAGAAGGCGTTCGCCGGCCCGCTGGAGCTCAAGCGCCGGCTCGGGCACCTGGATCCCGGCCGGATCGCGGCCACCGATCCCGACGCGCTGGTCGAGGTCTTCGTGCAGCGGCCGGCCATCCACCGCTACCCGGCTGTGATGGCCAAACGAGTGCAGAACCTGTGCGCGGTGATCGACCGTGACTACGGCGGCGACGGATCGCGTGTCTGGACCGAGGCCGTCGATGCGGCCGACCTCAAGGCCCGACTCGGGCGCCTGCCCGGCATCGGCGACATGAAGGTGCGCAGCCTCACGGCCACGATCGTGAAGCGTCTGGGCGTCCGTCCGGACGGATGGGAGGACGCGCTGCCCAAGCACCCCACCCTGGGCGACGTCGACACGGCCCAGGCCCTGGCCGACTACCAGGCCGGCAAGCGGGCGCACAAGGCTGCCATGCGCGCACAACGCTCGTGATCATCGAGCGCAGCATGCACCCGGAGTGGCTCTCGAACTCCTATCTCGTCGGGGACGAGTCGGGCGGCACGGGTGTCATCATCGACGCGGGCGGCCCGGTTGCGCCGCTGCTCGATGCGGCCGACATCGAGCGGCTCACGGTCACCCACCTTCTCATCACCCACGCCGACGGCGACCACATCGACGAGGCGGGCCTCGTGATCGAGCGGTTCCGGCCGCGGGTGCTCGCCCACGAGATCGAGGCGCGGCGCATGTCGGGCGTCACCGGCCACCTCGACCACAATGACTCCTTCACAACCGGAGGCCTCGAGATCACCGCGCTCTTCACGCCCGGGCACAGCCCGGGGCACCTCTCGTTCCTGATCGGCGACTGCTGCTTCACCGCCGACGTCCTCTTCAAGGACACGGTCGGGGGCACGATGCGCGACAGCTACGAGAGCCTGCACCACTCGATCATGGACGTGCTGATGAAGCTTCCGCCCGAGACGCACGTGCTGCCCGGGCATACCGACCCGACCACGATCGGCGCCGAATGGGAGGCCAACCCGTTCGTGCGCATCTGGCGCGGCGCGGACGAGCCGGGGGCCGATCCGTGCACCGTCGCGGGCCGGCCCGCGACGCTTCTGCTCTTTGCCGGCGACTACGACGGGGGACACAAGGGCTGGGTGCGTTGGGAGGACGGCTCCCAGGACATCGTCCCCGGCAGCAGGGTGGAGCAAACTTGATGCCGGCCGGGCGCGAAAGGACATCACATGACCGCTGACCTCACCGAGCTGCCCGTACCCGAGCGTGGGCGCAACATCGCGATGATCGTGATCACCATCCTGCCGTTCGCAGGACTGATCGCGGCGGTAACCCTGCTCTGGAACAAGGCGGTGGGCCCGAGTGACCTGGCGCTGTTCGCCGGCATGTACGTGCTGTGCGGCTTCGGGATCACGATCGGCTTCCACCGCATGCTCACCCACCACGCCTTCGAGGCGATCGCGCCGCTCAAGGCGGGCCTGCTCATCTTCGGGTCGCTCGCGATCCAGGGCCCGGCCATCGACTGGGCCGTCGACCACCGCACGCATCACGCCTTCTCCGACAAGGAGGGCGACCCGCACAGCCCCCACCACGGCTACTCGAGCTCGGTCTGGGGACGGCTGCAGGGGCTTGCGCACGCCCACGTCGGCTGGATGTTCGGCCATAACCGCACCGAGCGCGAGCGCTATGCGAAGGACCTGCTCGGCGACCGGCTGGTCGTCACCATCTCGAGTCTGTTCCCGCTGTGGGTGGTGCTGTCGTTCGCGATCCCCTTCGCGCTCGGCGGTCTCATCACCGACAGCTGGAAGGGCGCGGTCACCGGCCTCGTCTGGGGCGGCCTCGTGCGGCTCTTCTTCAACCACCACATCACCTGGAGCGTGAACTCCATCTGCCACGTGTTCGGCCGGCGACCGTTCGCCGCGGCCGATCAGTCGACGAACAACTGGGTGCTGGCGCTGCCGTCGCTGGGGGAGGCCTGGCACCACAACCACCACGTCTTTCCGACCTCGGCCTTCCACGGCCCTG
>DATCPV010000400.1:0-3590 GCA_036569885.1 Gaiellales bacterium
CACCCGGGCGGCTTGGCTGTGGACAATTGCCATTGGCGCCGGAAACATCACGCTCACACTGGCCGCGATCGCCGAGGGCACCCGGCTGGCGGGCGCGGCCGTGGCATCGGTGCTCCTGAACAGCGCGCCGTTCTTCGCCGCGGTGTTCGCCCGAGTGCTTCTGGGTGAGGGCCTCACACGGCTCCGGGTCGCCGGCCTCGTGGTCGGGTTCGGAGGGATCCTGGTGATCGTCGCCACCGAGCCCTCGAGCGGGGGCGGTTCGCACGTCGTGGAGGGGGTGGTCGTCTGCCTGGCGGGTGCCCTCGGCTGGGCGGCGGCAGGCCTTGGCATGCGCTACCTGAGCGTTCGCGACCCGCATTTCGACGTCTGGGGAGCGACCACGGCGCAATTTTTCTGCGGGGGCGTTCTGCTCGTCCCCTACCTCGTCGCGAGCGGCGGCGCCCACGCGAGTGACTGGTCATCCCCGAAGCTCTGGGCCAGCCTCATCTTCCTGGTGATCGGTGCGCAGGTGATCACCTACGTCGGGTTCTACGTCGCGCTCTCGCAGTGGACGAGCGCGCGCGTCTTCGCGTGGACGTTCCTCGCCCCCGCGGTTGCGGTGGTCATCGAAGCGGTGCAGGGCAATCTCCCGGACGCTCTCACAACGGCCGGGCTCGCAATCGTGATCGTGGGCGTCGCGGCCGTCACGCATCCACGTGCGGAAGCGACTGAAAAGCTCGGCGAACTCGGTCGAGATGGAGGATGATGTGGCCCTCGCGCGTCCTGGGGCCTACCCACAATTCGGCAGGAGGAGAACATGGACACCTACGTGATTCTGCGACGGAGCGGATGGAGGAGCGGAGCCGACCTGCAGGAGGCCGCGGCCCGATCGACGCAGGTCGGTGACGAGGAGATGTCGGCGGACATCCGCTGGATCCGCAGCTACGTGCTGGCGGAGGACGGCGGCAGCGTCGGCACCGTCTGCATCTACCAGGCCAGCAGCCCCGAGGCGATCCGGGAACACGCCCGCCGGGCGGACCTTCCGGTCGATGAGATCATCGCCGTGGCGGACACTGTCGTGGTGCGACCTGATCCCACGGCCGCAACTGCCTAGACCCGCCGGCCTACTCCGGCCGGTGAGTGACGGCCTCGGCGTTGTTCCCGTCGGGGTCGAGCACGAACGCGCCGTAATAGGCCGGGTGGTAGATCTCGCGCAGCCCCGGCCCGCCGTTGTCGCGCCCGCCGGCCGCCAGTCCCTCGCGGTGAAACGCATCCACGGTCGCGCGGTCGCGAGCCAGGAACGCGATGTGGATCGGCCCGGCCGGCTCCCGCTCGCCCTCGAGCCAGAAGAAGGGCTTTCCGTCCCGGCCGAATCCGACCGCGCCGCGAAGGTCCAAGACGACGCCGATCCCGAGCGGCGCGAGAGCGCGCCCGAGACGCCGATTCCGATGTGATCGATCACGCGGGCAACGATACCCGGATCGTCTCCATCATTTCCCCGCGAGTTCACCAGGAAGCTGGCACGCTTGAGGCATGCCCACGACACCCCGATCCGCCCGGCGCCGCCCGCTCCTGTGCGAGCTGCACTCCCACACCACCTGGAGCGACGGCGAGCTCGGCCTCGACGAGATCGTCGAGCTCTACGGCGCGCGCGGATTCGACGTGCTCTGCATCACCGACCACGTGGTCCGCGCCGCCGACCAGACCCCCCACGCGGTCGACGCGCGCACCCACGCCGCGTACCTCGACGCCATCGACGCGGTGGCAGAGCGGGCGCAGCGCGACCACGGGCTGCTGGTGATCCCGGGGCTCGAGCTGACCTACTCGGACATGGAGCCCGACCTGGCGGTCCACGCCGTCGCCGTGGGCCTGCGCCGGTTCGTCGGAGTTGACCAGCGGCCTCGGGCGGCGATGGCGGAGGCCCGCGCGGCGGGCGCCGCCATCATCGCCGCCCATCCGCACTCAGAGGAGCTCGACCCGACTCCCGGCCGCACGACGCGGGGCGTCCATCGCGACCCGACGCGTATGCGCGAACTGGTGGATCGCTACGAGCTGGTGAACCGGCACGACGTCTTCGCCTGGGTGGGACGGGAGCGCCTGCCCAGCGTCGCCTGCGGGGACACGCACCGGGCGGAGCACGTGCTGACCTGGAAGACGCTCCTGCAATGCGCCCCAACGCCAGCCGACGTGGTCGCGTTTCTGCGCTCGAGCGCACCGGCCCACCTCACCCGGGTGGACGCCTCAGCCGAGAGCACCGCCGCCTGAGGGCGGCTCGAGGGCGGCGGCGACGCCGTCGGCCCGCATCGTCTCCTGGGCGATCGCGAACGCCGCATTTGCCGCCGGGACGCCCGCGTACACAGCTGTGTGCATCAGCACCTCGGCGATCTCCTCAGGGGTCAGGCCGTTTCGCAGCGCCGCCCGGACGTGCATGCCGAGCTCGTTCTCGGCCCGCAGCGCCGTCAGCACCGCCAGCGTGATCGCGCTGCGCGTGCGCCGGTCGATGCCCGGCCGGCTCCAGACATCGCCCCACGCGTGGCGGGTGATCATGTCCTGGAACGGCTCCGTAAACCGCGTCGTGCCCGCGACCGCCCGGTCGACGTGCGCGTCTCCGAGCACCTCGCGCCGCACCCGCATGCCGTCTTCTCGATCGCTCATGGCTCTCCCTCTCCCTCCGCGCCGAGGTGCCCGAGCACGAGCTCGGTGACGACGTCCGGGGTCTCGACGTTGACCAGGTGTGCGCCGCGCTCGACCACCACGAGGCGCGCCCCCGGAATGCCGTCGGCAATCACGTGTGCGTGCTCCGGCGGTGTTGACGGATCGTCGCGCGCGGCGATCACGAGCGTCGGAGCGCGGATTGCCGGCAGGTCGGCACGCAGGTCCATCCGCTCGACCACCCCGCAGCAGGCGGCGTAGCCCTCCGCCGGGGTGGCGACCAGTTGGGCACGTGTGGCGGCGACCACGTCGGGCCGAGCAGCCGCAAACGCGGGCGTGAACCAGCGTGCGATCACGGCGTCGGCGACCGCCTCCACCCCGGAGCGGCGCACGAGCGCCGCCCGCTCGGCCCAGATCTCGGGCGGGCCGAAGAGCGCCGACGTCGAGCACAACACCAGCCGCTCAACCCGTTCGGGTGCATGCGCCGCGAGCCACATCGACACCATCCCGCCCAGCGACACGCCGCAGAGCGACGCCCGCTCGATGCCGTACCGGTCGAGCAGCGAAATGACGTCCCGGCCCAGGTCCGGCAGGTCATAGGGCGGCGGGGGCACGGGCGAGTGGCCGTGCCCGCGCATGTCGTAGCGCAGCACGAGCCGGGTGTGGGCGAGCGCCGCCGCCTGGGCATCCCACATGCGCATGGTGGTACCGAGCGAGTTGGAGAGCACCACGGGGGCGCCGGAGGCCGGGCCCTCGAGCGCGTGGTTGACGCTGCAGAAGTTCACGCCTCGAGCACCATGGCCAGGCCCTGACCGACGCCGATGCAGATCGTTGCCAGGCCGCGCCCGCCGCCCCGGCGGCGCAGCTCGTGTGCGAGCGAGCCGAGGATGCGCGCGCCCGAGCAGGCCAGCGGATGCCCGATCGCGATTGCACCGCCGTTGGGATTCACGAGCTCGGGG
>DATCPV010000401.1:0-8328 GCA_036569885.1 Gaiellales bacterium
GGCTTGACCTTGTCGGAGATTCCAGGTGTGCTTACGCCGGTCGGTCTGAAGCTCGGCCAGCAGATCCCGGTCGACTCGCCGAAGGCGAAGCTGGGCACCGTGATCGGCAGCACCCCGAAGGAGGGCACCGAGGTCAAGCCGGGCACCACGATCAACGTCAAGTACGCGAGCGGGAGCGTCGTGGTGCCGTCGGTGAAGGGCCAATCGTGCGACCAGGCGACCGCCAAGCTCCGGACGTTCACGCTCAAGCCAACCTGCCAGCAGCAGCACAACGCCAACGTGCCCACGGGCCAAGCGTTCGCCACGAGCCCGGGGACCGGGACGCGCATCGCCCAGAATTCGGCAATCACGATCTTCATCTCGAGCGGCGCGAGCCAGGTGCCACTGCCCAGCGTCGTCGGTGAGACGGCCGGCCAGGCCAAGCACGACCTGAAGGCCGCCGGGTTCCTCGTGTCGGTCACGCAGCAGATCGACTGCAACGACCCGTCCCAGAAGAATATCGTCCAGTCGCAGTTGCCCAACGGGCCGACCGCACCCCGCGGCTCGACGGTCACGATCATCGTCGACAAGTTCCGGCCCAGCGACCCGAGCTGCACCGGCGGACCGGGATCGACGTGAGCGAGGTCGTCCGCATCCGGGTGGCCGTCCTCTCCGGCGGCCGCAGCTCCGAGCACGAGATCTCGCTCGCCTCAGGTGCGTCGGTGGCGGCCGCCCTGAATCCCGACCGGTACGACGTCCTCGGCGTGACGATCGACAAGGACGGCTCATGGCAGCTCGAGGCGGCCGCGGCCGAGGGCGAGCGGCTGGCGCTCGACCCGGGCTCAAACTCGCGCAGCGTGATCCCGCGCGCGGGCGGCACGCTCAGCCAGGCCCGCGCGGTCGGCCAGATCGACGTCGTCATACCGATGCTGCATGGCCCCTACGGCGAGGACGGCAGCCTGCAGGGGATGCTCGAGATGCTGGGCGTGCCGTACGTCGGCTCCGGGGTGCTGGCCTCGGCGCTCACGATGGACAAGGCGATGGTCAAGGTCGTGCTGGGCGCGAACGGGATCCTCACGGCGCGCAGCGTGACCCTCGATGCGCACACGGTGCTCGACACCGATGTCGAGGCGATGCTGGCGGCGGCCGAGATCGGCCTCCCCTGCTTCGTCAAGCCCGCCCGGCTGGGGTCGAGCGTCGGCATCAGCAAGGTGACCGACGTCGACAGCCTCGCACCCGCGCTCGACCTCGCCTTCCAACACGACTCAAAGGTGCTGATCGAGGCGATGGTGCACGGGATGGAGATCGAGTGCGGCGTGCTCGGCACCCACGACCCCCAGGTGAGCGTCCCCGGACGGCTGCACGTGAACTCCGACTGGTACGACTACGCGGCCAAGTACGAGCCCGGCGGGATGGACCTCGAGGCCCCGGCCGACCTCGAACCGGCGCTGGCCGAGGAGGTGCAGCGGGTGGCGCTCGACGCCTTCCTGGCCTGCCAGTGCGAGGGCATGGCCCGGATCGACATGTTCATCAGCGACGCCGGCGACATCATCGTGAACGAGATCAACACGATCCCGGGCTTCACCGAGACGAGCGTCTACTCCAAGCTGTTCGAGGCAAGCGGAGTCACCTATCCACAGCTGCTCGACCGGCTGATCGAGCTGGCCCTCGAGCGGCATCGCGAGCAGCAGCACCTGCGCCACTGACGCGGACGGGTTAGAAGTCGAAGGGTGTGATGGCGTCGGCGTGCAGCGCGGCGCTGAAGCGCTCGAGGTGCTCGGCCATGTTCTGGCGGGTGATCCGGTCGAGCTCCTCGATCATGTCACCGGCCTCGGCCAGCAGCACGTCGTCGTAGCGCTCGACCTCGTGATGCTCGTAGGCGTTTCCGCCCTCCCAGCGACAATCCGGGCAGCGCAGGTCGAGTTCCCAGCGCATGTCGTCCACCTCGCGCCAGTCGAGCGGATGCACCCTGTCGCCCCCGCACTGGGGGCACAGCTCGATCCGGCGCACGCGTGTCCGCGCGGGTGCTTCGGCAGCGACCGTTGCGGTCTGCTGCCACTCGTTCTGGAGATAGACCAGCTCCACCACCTTGCCGCTGGGGAGCGTGATCCGCTTGACGTGAAACTCTGCCATGTTTGCCTTTTGTTATGAAAAAAATGCGATTGTCCTCCCGTGTATCGGCTGTTTGCGGCCGCGCTTGAGCGCCACAACGGGTGGTGGCACCTGGGAAACGCGCTGTCGAGGCCCGCGGCGGGCGTGCGGCTTCGCTCAGCCGCCGAAGTCGGAGGTGATGTACACGGCCGCCCGGCCCGAATACGTCCCCGGTGAGGCGCCGATGCCGACCGCCGCGAAGGCCGACCGGAGGAGGTTCGCACGGTGGGGCGGGCTCGCTTTCCACATCGCCATCACCGTTTTGGCGGTGACATTGCCGCCCACTGCCAGGTTCTCGCCGATCCAGTCGCCGTGGTAGCCCCAGTAGCGAATGCGGGCGATCCAGCTCACACCGGAAGATCCGGAGTGCGAGAAGTCGTGGTGCGACGCCATATCCGCGCTGTGGGCCTGGGCGGCGTGCTCGAGCCTCAGGTTCAGGTGGATCGGCCGCAGGTGGTACTCGGCCCGGAAGTGGTTGATCCGCCGCTGCAGGGCCGACCGGAAGGCGGGTACCGAGGTGAAGGCGCCGGCGGTGGCAGGAAGGGCCAGCGCGCACGCCAGCACCAAAACGACACCCACCCCACGAAACTTCACGGACCCCTCCTCGCGCCTCGAGTGGGGAGACCGTACTCCGGCACCGGTCGGAGCGGCTCGGTGTTAACGGAACCCTTTCCGACTCCTTAATCCCGGTAAATTCTCTTTACAAATGTGCCGGAATCCGGGCGGGGCGGCTATCCGGCCGTGGCAGCCATCCGCGGCACGCCGAGGGCCTGCTCCACCGCGGCCTCGAAGAGGTCGAGCGCCTCGTCGAGCTGCTCGTCGGTCGCGACCAGCGCGACCAGCACTCGCACACAGTTGCCATGAATGCCGGCCTTGAGCAGGAGCAGCCCCGACTGGACGGCGTGCTCGTGCACGGCCGTGGCGATATCGGGCGCCGGCGTCTTGCTCGCACGGTCGGTGACGAACTCGATCGCGAGCATCGGCCCCAGGCCGCGCACGTCGCCGATGTTGTCGAACCGGGCCGCCCACTCGTCGAAGCGCGCCCGGATGCGCTCGCCGATCTCGACCCCGCGGGCGAGCAGGCCACGGCTCTGGATCTCGTCCAGGACGGCGACGCCGGCCACGCACCCGAGAGGCGAGCCGACGAACGTGCCGCCGATCGAGCTGTCCGGAGCGGCGTCCATCACCGCCGCGCGGCCGACCACGCCCGAGATCGGGACGCCGGCGCCCATCGACTTGGCGACCGTGATCAGATCGGGCTCGATGCCGAAGTGCTCGACCGCGAACATCTTGCCGGTGCGGCCGTACCCGGACTGCACCTCGTCGGCGATCAGGACGATGCCGTACTCGTCGGCCAGCTCACGCAGGCCGCGCACCCACTCGGCCGGGGGCACGACGAACCCGCCCTCGCCCTGCACGGGCTCGAAGATGATCGCGGCGACGTCCTCGGCGGCGACGTGCGTCACGAGCATCCGCCGGAGCGCGGCCAGGGCCTCGCCGGCGGGGTCGTCGCCCTCCCAGCGGTAGGGGTTGGGGAACGGCGCCCGGTACACCTCGGGGGCGAACGGGCCCATGCCGGCCTTGTACGGATGCTGCTTGGACGTCAGCGACATGGCCAGCAGCGTGCGGCCGTGGAAGGCGGAGTCGAACGCGATCACGGCCGACCGGCCGGTGACGTGCTTGGCGATCTTCACGGCGTTCTCGACCGCCTCGGCGCCGGAGTTGAAGAACGCGACCTTCTTGGCGCCCGAGATCGGCGTGACGTCGATCAGGCGCTCGGCCAGCTCGACATAGGCCTCGTACGGCACGATCGTGAAGTCGGTGTGCAGGAAGCGGTCGATCTGGGCGAGCAGGGCCTCGGCAACCGCGGCATTGGTATGCCCCACGTTCAGGCAGCCGATCCCGCCCGACCAGTCGAGGAAGGTGTTGCCGTCGACGTCGGTGACGACACAGCCATGGGCGTGGTCGATCACGAACGGTGCCAGGATGCTCTTGGCCTCGGCGACCACGCGCTCCTTGCGCTCAAAGATCGCGCGGGACTTCGGTCCCGGCAGCTCCGTGCGTAGATCGACCGTCCGTGCCATTTGCTCACGCTCCCCCGGTGGTGTGTCTGATCGAAAATAGCAGACGTCACTCGGTAGAATCCCGGGAATGGTGCTGTCCGACCGGTCGATCCGCGAGGAGATTGCCGCCGGCCGGATCGTGATCGATCCGTTCGACGACGCGATGGTGCAGCCAGGCAGCATCGACGTGCGCGTCGGCAACGCCTTCCGCGTCTTCCGCAACTCGCGCTACGCCTTCATCGACGTCAAGGAGCCGATGGAGGATCTGACCGAGCTCGTGACGATCGAGGGCGACGAGCCGTTCATTCTGCATCCTGGCGAGTTCGTGCTCGGAGTGGTGGCCGAGCGGCTGGCGCTTCCCGACGACATCGTGGCGGCCCTCGACGGCAAGAGCTCGCTCGGGCGGCTCGGCCTGGTCGTGCACCAGACGGCGGGCATCATCGACGCCGGCTTCGACGGCCACATCACGCTCGAACTGGCCAACATGGCCAACCTGCCGATCACCGTGTACGCGGGCATGCGCATCGCCCAGCTGAGCTTTCTCACCCTCACCACGCCGGCCGAGCACCCGTACGGCTCCGGCAAGCTGGGCAGCAAGTACCAGGGGCAGGCCGAGCCGACACCGAGCCGCTACTACCTGAACTTCGAGCGCACGGGCACCCCATGAGGGTGCTGGTGACCGGGGCGAGCGGGTTCGTCGGGCGCCGGCTGGTCGAAACGCTCACGGCCGAGGGCCACGAGGCCGTGCCCTTCTCACGCTCGAGTGGGGGCGACGTGACCGATCCCGCCGCGGTCACGACGGCCGTGCAGGGCGTCGACGCGGTGGCGCACCTGGTCGCGATCCTCGACGGCAGCGACGAGGCGTTCGAGGCCGTGAACGCCCAGGGCACGCGCAACATCGTCGGGGCGGCAAAGGCGGCGGGCGTGCGCCGGTTCCTGCACATGAGCGCGCTGGGGGTGACCGAGGCGCACGCACCCCTCACCCGCTACTGGCGTACCAAATGGGCCGCCAAACGGGCGGTGATCGAGAGCGACCTCGACTGGACCGTGTTCGAGCCGAGCTTCGTGTTCGCCCGCGGCGGAGGGGCGTTCGCCGAGTTCGAGCGGCTGGTCCGGCTGCCGCTGACGCCCGTGGTCGGGGACGGCCGCTACCGCCACCAGCCGGTCTGGGCGGGCGACGTGGCCACCGCGTTCGTGCGGGCGCTCGAGCGGCCCGAGACGATCGGCAAGCGCTTCGAGCTGGGCGGCCCGCAGGTGTTCGAGTTCAACGACCTTCTCGACGAGATCGCCCGCGTCACCGGGCGCAAGCCGCACCGCAAGCTGCACGCTCCGGCGGGTGCCGCGCGGCTGCAGGCCCGCCTGATCGGGAGGCATCTGCCACCGCCGCTGCGCGTCACCCCCGACCAGATCACGATGCTGCTCGCGGGCACCGAGTGCGACGTCGCGCCGATGCGCTCGGAGCTCGGCATCGACCCGGCCTCGATCGCCGAGGCCTACACGCGCTAGGAGGTCGGGGCCGTCCGAAGAGGGCGCAGCGCCGCCTCCACGCGCACCAACTCGTCGAGCATGGCCACCGCCGCCTTCTCCATGACCTCGTTGGCCTGCAGCACCCCCTGGTCGTCGATCATGTTCCTCACGAACGGGATGTAGACGGCCTCGAACAGCGGCACCAGGTTGAGCCCGCTCATCACGAGCTTCGTCATCTGCACCGCGCGGGTGCCGGCGGCAACGCCCCCATAGGCGACGAATCCGACCGGCTTGTGCTCCCACTCGCTGTGCAGGTAGTCGAGCGCGTTCTTGAGCGGCGCGTTCATGCCGAAGTTGTACTCGGGCATGACGAACACGAACGCGTCGGACGCCTCGACCGTCGCGCTCCAGGCGCGGGTGTGGGCCTGCGTATAGCGGCGGAGGCGGGGATGGTTGGGCTCGTCCAGGAAGGGTAGGCCGAGCTCGGCCAGGTCGGTCACCTCGACGTCGAACCCCGCGTGCGCACGGGCGATGGGCTCGAACCACTTGGCGACAGGCAGACCCACTCGCCCCGGCCGGGTGCTGGCGATGATGATCCGGAGCGTCGGCAAGACGCCAGAGTAGCTGTTGGCGACGTCGCGCCGAATTGGTACGATGGTCGTACCGTGGAAAGGAGGTGGTCCGACTTGTTAGATGGTTCAAGACGGGCGAGCGGAGGTGCTCGCGGGTAGGGGCGAATCCCTGAACCTACGGGGAATCGCTGCAGCCGGCGTTGGGATGGCCCCCGTCACCTACTAGGTGCGGGCTCGGCAGTCGCCGCTACCCAATCCAAGCGATATCACCGAGACGGGGCGCACACGGCTCTCAGCCTGTGCGTCCCGTCTGCGTTAAGCCTGAAGAACCGGCGCCCGGCCCCGGTTCTTCACATGCCCCAGCGGGTGGGGCCGAGCAGCTGCAGCTCGGCGCCCGCCTCGGCCACGTCGGACACCGGGCCGTCGCCGCGCTCCAAAACGAGCACCGAGACCGTCCGGGCCAGGCGGTCGTCGACCTCGTGGGTCGTGCCGCCGTCGTCGTGTCGAAGGTCCGTGACCGCGTCGTCGCCGTGACCGCGGCGCTCGACGACGGTGTACCGGTAGCCGGGCTCGATGCCCCGCTCCTTGAGGTAGTGCAGCATCTCCTCGGCCTCGTTCTCGAGCCGAAGGACGACGAGCTCGCTGCCGACCGGCACGGCCGGGATGGGCTCGCCGGGCTCACGCGGATAGTCGCCGATGGGATGCCCATGCGGGCACGTGCGCACCTCGCCGATCATCTCGAGCATCTTCGTCTCGAGCCGGGGCGAGATCGAGTGCTCCATCGCGTGGGCCTCCTCGTGCACCTCGTCCCACGGGATGCCCATCACCTTCACCAGATAGGCCTCGACCGTGCGATGCCGGGCGACGATCCGGGTCGCGACCTCACGGCCGCGGTCCGTGAACTGGATCAGCTTGTGGTCGTCGCGGCTGACGAGTCCGTCGTCGCCGAGCCGCCGCAGCATCTCGCTGGCGGACGGCTGGGACACCTGCAGGGCCCGGGCCAGGTTGGCCTGCGTCCGCTCGATGCCCGCCTCGTAGAGCCAGTAGATGCTCTCCAGATACTCCTGCGTGGCCTCGGACAGGTCCTCCATGCGCCGCAGTATATGAGGCTCGATGAGCCGCTAAACCTGGACGAAGGCCTCGCCGTCGCGCACCGTGACCGGGAACGCATCCACGTCCTCGGTGGCGGGCAGCGACAGCACCGCGCCGGTGCGCAGATCGAAGCGGGCGCCGTGCCGGGGGCAGGTCACCTCGAAGCCCTCGCGGTCGCCCTCGCACAGGGGACCGTCGTCGTGGCTGCAGCGGTCCTCGAGCGCATACAACTCCCCGCCGATGCGGTACACCCCCACGAACAGCGACCCGGACTGGACGATCTTGACCCCCCCTTCGGGGATCGCATCCACCGGGCCTACCGGGATCTCCACTGCAGCTCGCTCTCGTCGCCGGCCGGCGAGCGCCCGAGGGCGACGCGCAGCACGCTCACGGAGAGCATGGCGCACTTGAGCCGGATTGGCGAGAGCGGGATCCCGAGCTCCTCGAGCACATCCTCGCGGCCGAGCGCCCCCACCTCGTCGACCGTCTTGCCCTTGACCACGTCGGAGATCATGGATGCGGCGGCCTGGCTGATGGCACAGCCACGGCCGCTGAAGCGGACGTCGCGGACGATGCCGTCGGCTACGTCCAGCTCGACGCTCAGCTCGTCGCCACAGAGCGGGTTGACGCCCTCGGCCGTCGCCGTGGGCGCATCCAGATGGCCGTGGTTCCGCGGATTGCGGTAGTGATCGAGGATGTTCTCGCGGTAGAAGTCGTCCATGGTGTCCTGCACGAAGTGTAACGGCGACCGATCGAGGCGGTCACACGCCGAACGTGCGCTTGACCCTCTCGATGCCCTCGCCCAGCCGGTCGAGATCCTCAGTGGTGTTGTACAGGTACACGCTCGCCCGGGTTGTCGCGGACACGCCCAAGTGGTCGACGACGGGCTGGGCGCAATGATGGCCGGCCCGGACGCAGATCGCGTCTCCGTCGAGCACCTGCGCGACGTCGTGCGGGTGCAGGTCGGCGACGTTGAACGTGAGGATGCCGGCGCGGCGCTCGGG
>DATCPV010000402.1:0-4166 GCA_036569885.1 Gaiellales bacterium
GGCCAGGCCGATCGCCTCGAACAGGCTCGACGCACTGCTTCCGAGCAGGTAGGCGGCCGATCCCACCGTCAGCACCCACCCCGAGCCGCCCAGGGCGTTGAAGACGAAGAACCGCCTCCACGGCATCTCGTTCACTCCGGCCAGGAGGGCTGCCGTGAAGCGCAGCACCGGCAACCACCGGCCGAAGAAGACCGTCTTACCGCCGTGGCGCGAGAAGAAGTGCTCGCCCTCGTCGAGGAACCGCAGCCGCTGCTCCTCCCACCGGCCGGGGCGCGTCAGCAGCCAGTTGCCGGCCCGGCGCCCGACCAGGTAGCCGAGGTTGTCGCCCACGATCGCCGCCGAGATCGCAACGGCGAAGACGACGGGCAGCGACAGGTGGCCCGTCGATGCCAGCACACCGGCGGCGATCAGGCTGGTCTCGCCCGGCACGGGCGCTCCGGCCGACTCGATCAGGATCAGGCCGAACAGAATCCCATAGCCGAGGTTGGCCGGGACGTGATAGATCGAGACGAGCAGCAAAAGACCGAAGTTCACGGCCACCTCCTTGACCTGATGGTAGCCGCCGCGCTTTCGCGTGCAGGAGTGGGCGCCCGGGCGCCGAACCCTGCCGCCATGGAGAACGTTGACCTGGGCAGAGCCGAGGGTATGCCCCTGCTGGCACGGATCGTCGTGCCGCTCACCGCCGTCGAGCGCGAGTCCGTCGGCGAGGTGCGGGGGATGACAAGGGAGTACTGCCAGGTGCCGCTGCCGCCGCACGCCCGCGTGATGCAGGCCGAACGCACAGAGGGCGCCTGGGTCGTCTGGTACGTCGAAAAGGTGGACACGATCTAGGGCAGCGCGTGTCCGCCGGCGGGCCGCCGCGGAACCGTCAGGTGGCTTCGTCGGCGATCAGCGCTCCGCCGACCAGCCACCTGCGACCGCGCCACCGGGCATAGCCGATCGCGGCCCGGATCCAGATGAACGTGGAGATGCCGATCCAGATCCCGGTGAGGCCCCACCCGAACTCCGCCGTGGCGAGCGTCAGCGGCAGATAGCCGAGCAGCGCCCCGGCCGCGGTGACGTTGCGCATGAACCGCAGGTCGCCGGCGCCGAACAGGATCCCGTCGAGCGCGAACACCCAGCCGTTCAGCGGCATCATCGCGACCAGCCAGGGCCACAGGATGTGGGCGTGGCCGATCACGTGAGAATCGGACGTGAACGCGTGCGGGATGACGGCGTAGCCGGCCCCGAGGACGAGCGCGAACCCGACTCCGAGCAGCGCTCCCGCCCACAGCAGCCGCCGGCCCAGCTGCAGCGCCGCGTCGATCTGCCCGGCCCCGAGCAGCCGGCCGATCAGCGCCTGGGCGGCGATGGCCGTGGAGTCGAGGAAGAGGGCGCAGAACGTCCAGATCTGAGCCCCGATCTGGTGGGCGGCAAGCGTCGTGTTGCCGATCCGGGCCGCCACCGACGCGGCCACCGTGAAGGTGACGAAGAACGCGGCGGTGCGCACCGTGAGGTCACGCGCGGCGTTGAACTGCACCCGGATGCGGTGCGGCGACGGCCGCAGCGGCACTCCGCGGCGGACGAGGATTGTGAGGAAGAGGACGCCGCACGCGCCCTGCGCGGCCACGTTTGCGACCGCTGATCCGCGGATCCCGAGGCCGAGGCCGAACACGAGCAGCGCCGAGAGCGCGATGCTGACGAGGTTCGCAAGCCCGATAACGACGAGCGGCGTGCGCGTGTTCTGGAAGGCGCGCATCCACCCCTGCGCGGCCGCCGTGACCAGCACGAACGGCGCTCCCAAGGAGGCGATCCGCATCCACCGCACCGCCTGCGCGGCGGCGGGGGTGCTGCCGCCCGCCATGGCGTGCATCGCCGGAGCGGCCGCGATCTCGAGCCCGATCGTCAGGAACACGCCCAGGGCGAGGGCGAGCCATGTCGCCTGGACGCCCACGTCGAGCGCCTCCTCGACATGCCCAGCCCCGTACAGGCGCGCGGCCCGGGCGGTGGTGCCGTACTCGAGGAACGTGCAGAACCCGAACACCTCCGAGAGCAGGAGCCCCGACAGCGCGAGCCCCGCCAGTGGAACGGTGCCGAGGTGGCCGATGATCGCCGTGTCGCCCAGCACGTACAGCGGTTCTGCGATCAGGGCGCCGAGCGCCGGGATGGCGAGCGCGAGGATCTCGCGATCGGTCGGCATCCCGGTCGGACGGCTCACGTGCGTAGTCTTGCGGGGCAGAGCGGCGCGGTGGGGAGGTAGCATCCTTGCCGATGACGACCACCCAGCAGACCCGTTTGCGCGACCTGATCTCGGCCCGCGGCTGCGCCCTCTTCGACGGCGCGATGGGGACGATGCTGCAGGGTGCGGGCCTCGAGGCCGGCGAGTCGGGAGAGCGCTGGAACCTCGATCGGCCCGAGGCGGTCGCCGAGATCCACCGCGGCTACGCCGCCGCCGGTGCGGTGCTTGTCACCACCAACACCTTCGGCGCGACGGCGCCACGGCTGGCGATGGCCGGTCTCGGCGACCGCGTCGCCGATGTGAACGCCGCCGGTGTTCGCATAGCACGCGAGGTGGCAGACGAGTTCGGCGCCCTGGTCGCCGGCGACGTGGGCCCGACCGGCGAGTTGATCGAGCCGCTGGGGACGCTCTCGCCGCAGGATGCCCAGGCCGCGTTCGCCGAGCAGATCGAGGCGCTCGCCGGCGCTGGGGCCGACCTGATCCTGGCGGAGACGATGAGCGATCTGGCCGAGGCCGAGGCCGTCGTGCGCGCGGCCCAGGACGTGGCGCCCGATCTCGAGGTGATCGTCACGCTGAGCTTCGACACCAACCGGCACTCGATGATGGGCGTCTCGCCCACCCAGGCGGTGCGGACCCTGGCCGAGATGGGTGTGACGGGAGTCGGCGCGAACTGCGGCCGCGGCATTGAGGACATGCAGGCGGTGATGGAGGAGATGGTCGCGCACCGGCCCGAGGGCCTCCTCCTCATCGCCCAGTCGAACGCCGGCCTGCCGGTCATCCACGGCGACGCGTTCCACTACGAGACCTCGCCCACCGAGATGGCCGACTACGCCGGTCGCATGCGCGGGCTCGGCGTCGAGCTGGTGGGCGGCTGCTGCGGCAGTACGCCGGCACACATGGCCGCAATGGCCGCCGTGCTCAATACCTAACGGCCATCTGCAACAAGAGCGTCACAACTTCCGCACTCGCCACAACCGGGGACTGTCCCCGGTTTGGCGCCTGAGTACCGACCGGTCGAGAGCGACAGGGGACTGTCCCCGGTTCGTGGGGACCGTCCCCGCTTCGCCGTGAATAATTGGGGCCTGGCCCCAATTATTCAGGTGATCGGGGTGGGCGGGGGGTCGCCCGCCAGCACCGCGATCGCGTTTTGGGCCGCAAGCACGCCCATGGCGGTGCGCGTCTCGATCGTGGCCGAGCCCAGGTGCGGGATCAGCACCACGTTCTCGAGTTCGTAGAGCGCCGGCTCGATGGCCGGCTCGCGCTCGAACACGTCCAGGCCGGCGCCCACGATCGTGCCCGTGCGCAGCGCCTCGGCGAGCGCTGCCTCGTCGACGATCGGCCCGCGGGCGGTGTTGACCAGGTAGGCCGTGGGCTTCATCACCTGCAGGCGGCGGGCGTCGATCAGGTGCCGGGTCGCATCGGTCAGCGGGCAGTGGATCGACACCACGTCGGCGGCGGCCAAGAGCTCGTCGAGATCGAGCCGGGTGGCGTCGAGCTCGGCCTCCAGCGCAGCACCCGCGGGGCCGCGCGAGGTGTAGGCGATCGTCATCCCGAACGCCCGCGCGCGCCGGGCGGTGGCGGTGCCGATCTGGCCGAGGCCGACGATCCCGAGCGTCTTTCCCTGCAGGCCCGACCCCAGCATGAAGAACATGCTCCACGACCAAGTGCCGCCGGCGCGAATCATGCGCTCGGCCTCGCCCAGCCTCCGGGTCGACGCCAGGATCAGCGCGAACGCGATGTCGGCGGTGGCATCGGTCAGCACGCTCGGCGTGTTGGTGCACACCACCCCGCGCGCGGCGCAGGCGGCCACATCGACGTTGTCGTAGCCCACCGCCACGTTGGCCACCACTCGCAGGCCGGGGCCGGCAGCATCGAGGAAGGCGCCGTCGACGCGGTCGTGAAGGAGCGTCTCCACGGCGTCGGCCCCGCTCACCGCGGCGTGCAGCTC
>DATCPV010000403.1:0-2681 GCA_036569885.1 Gaiellales bacterium
CCTGCTGGGGGCACGCGGGGGCTTCCACGTAAATCTGATCGCGTACAACCCGACGGCGGCCGGCTACCGCGGCTCCGACGCCCGCCGGGTCGAGGCCTTCGCCGGCACGCTGCGGCGGCGGGGACTCGACGTGAGCTACCGCCGCTCGCACGGCGGTGACATCGACGCCGCCTGCGGCCAGCTGGCGGTCGCGGGCGCCGGCGCACGGCGCAGGGAGCTCCGCAAGGCCGCGGTACGATAAGCCATGACTCCCGCGGCCACCATGGAAGCGTGGGTGATCAGGCCCGACCGCCTGGGCGACCCCGTGCAGGCGATGCAGCTCGAGCAGATCGAGGTGCCGGAGCCAGGGCCGGGCGAGGTGCGGGTGCGGGTGATGGCGGCGGGCGTGAACTACAACGGCGTCTGGGCCGCGGCCGGGCTGCCCGTCTCGATCTTCCGCTACACCGGCTACGACTTCCATATCGCCGGCTCCGACGCGTCGGGGGTCGTCGACAAGGTCGGGCCCGGCGTGACCCGCTGGGAGCCGGGCGACGAGGTCGTCATCCACTGCAACCAGAGCTGCGGCGAGTGCGCCGAGTGCAACGGCCGCGACCCGATGGCCTGCTCACGCCAGCGCATCTGGGCGTACGAGTCGAACTGGGGCAGCTTCGCCGAGCACTGCCTCGTGCAGGCGCAGCAGCTCTTGCCGAAGCCCCCGCGGCTGACCTGGGAGGAGGCGGCGTCGTACGGGCTCACCTACTTCACCGCCTACCGGATGCTGATCGACCGCGCCCGCATCAAGGCGGGCGACAACGTGCTGGTGTGGGGCGCCGGCGGCGGCCTGGGGACGTTTGCGGTGCAGCTCTGCAAGCTGAACGGGGCCAACGCGATCGCCGTCGTCTCGTCGGACGACAAGGTGGAGCTGGTGCGCGAGCTGGGCGCCGCCGCCGTGCTCGACCGACGCGAGTTCGCACTGGCCGACCCCGACACCGGCGAGCGGATCATGGACGAGATCAAGCGCTTCGGAACCGCCATTCGCGAGCTGACCGGCGGCGTCGACTGCGACGTCGTCTTCGAGCACGTCGGTGCCGCGACCTTCTACACGAGCGTCTTCGTCTGCCGCACCTTCGGGACCATCGTCATCTGCGGCGCGACGTCGGGGTTCCAGCTCGATTTCGACGTCCGCTACCTGTGGATGCGGCAGAAGTCGATCCTCGGCAGCCACTTCGCCAACGCGTACGAGTGCCAGCGGGCGAACCAGCTGATCACCGAGGGCAAGGTGCATCCGGTGCTCTCGCGAGTCTTCCCGTGGAGCGAGTGCCCGGTGCCGCACCAGCTGATGAAGGACAACCGGCACGTCGGCAAGATGGTGGTGCTCGTCGGCGCCGAGCGCGAGGGCGAGGGCCGGCGGGAGTGAGCGACCATCCCTTCGCCGGGCCTGACGACGTCGATCTGGACTACGCCCGCGACGTGGGCGATCCGGGCGAGTTCCCGTTCACGCGCGGGATCCACCGCGACATGTACGCCGGCCGGCCGTGGTCGATCCGCCAGTACGCCGGGTTCGGCACCGCCGAGGAGACGAACCGGCGCTTCCGCTTCCTGATCGACCGCGGCCAGCCGGCGCTCTCGACCGCCTTCGACCTCCCGACCCAGATGGGAATGGACTCCGACGATCCGATGGCCGAGGGCGAGGTCGGCCGGGTCGGAGTGGCGATCAACTCGGTCCGCGACATGGAGGCGATGTTCGCCGGCATCCCGCTCGACGAGGTGTCCACCTCGATGACCATCAATGCCCCGGCCGCAGTGCTGGTGGCGATGTACTTCGTCGCCTGCGAGCGCCAGGGCCGCGACCCGAGCCAGATCCGCGGCACCGCCCAGAACGACGTGCTCAAGGAGTACGTCTCGCGTGGCACCTACATCTACCCGCCGCGGCCGTCGCTGCGCCTGGCGGCCGACCTGATCGAGTGGTCGGTGACGGCCGCCCCGCGCTTCAACGCCATCTCGCTCTCGGGCTACCACATGCGCGAGGCCGGCTGCACCGCGGCGCAGGAGATGGCGTTCGGGATCTCCAACGCCATCGCGTACGTCTCGGCGGTCACCGAGCGCGGCATCGACGTCGACGCGTTCGCGCC
The DNA here is from genome assembly GCA_036569885.1 of Gaiellales bacterium. GTDB lineage: Bacteria > Actinomycetota > Thermoleophilia > Gaiellales > JAICJC01 > JAICJC01. Next base: position 2,112 of record DATCPV010000403.1, read on the forward strand.
GCGGCTGTCGTGGATCTTCAACACCCACATGAACTTCTTCGAGGAGATCGCGAAATACCGGGCGCTGCGGCGTGTGTGGGCCCACGTGATGCGCGACCGCTTCGGCGCCCGCGACCCCCGCTCGATGATGCTGCGGACGCACACGCAGACGGCGGGCTCGACGCTGACGCTGCAGCAGCCCGAGAACAACATCGTCCGGGCGGCGGTGCAGGCGCTGGCCGCCGCGCTCGGCGGCGTGCAGTCGATGGCGCTCTCGTGCTTCGACGAGGCGATTGCGATCCCCACCCAGCACGCGCAGATGCTGGCGGTGCGCACGCAGCAGATGCTGCAGCACGAGTTCGGGATCACCGATGTCGCCGACCCGCTGGGGGGCTCGTGGTACGTGGAGGAGCTGACCGAGCGGCTCGAGCGCGAGGCCCGCGAGCTGATCGACCACATCGACTCGATCGGCGGCGCGGCGGCGGCCATCGAGTCGGGCTTCTACCAGCGAGTGATCTCGGACGAGGCCTACGAACGGGAGCGGCGGGTCGCCGCGGGCGAGGAGATCGTTGTCGGCGTGAACGCCTACGT
>DATCPV010000404.1:0-4898 GCA_036569885.1 Gaiellales bacterium
CGCGGATGCTTCCCGTGGTGGTGATGCGGCCGATGCGATCCGCGCTGGTCTCGGTGAACCAAAACGCGCCGTCCGGGCCGGCCGTGATCCCGCGCGGGCCGGCGCCGGCGGCAAGACGATACGAGGTGATCGTCCCGCCCATGGTGTTGGCGATGCGGTTGGCGGCCGTCTCCGTGAACCACAGGGCGCCATCGGCGCCCACGGTGATGTCGTCCGGGCCGCTGTTGACCTTGGAGATGTAGCGGCGCGTGTAGCGAGCCTTGTCAGACACTACGCCGAGTGTGCCCGTCCCCGGCTCGGTGAACACGACCGCATTTCCGCCCGGCGCCAGCACGACTTCGCGCGGCGCGCTCCCGACCGCCGTGGCCTGCTCGACGAAGGTCCCCGGCGCGAGACCCGCCGACGCCGCGGACGTTGTCGCCAACACCAGTCCCATCCCGGCCATCGCCGGCCGCGCGAAGCGGCCACACGCTTCTCGCATTAACGCTGAGACCCGTTGCATCGTCCACATACACCAACCGTCGCCGCCGAAACGCCAACCGTCAATCGTCCGCGCGATCGCCGCCAATGTGACCCACATCAACCAGCAATGCCCGGTCCGACCTGTTCGGGGGACGAGGGGTGGGGCTGCTCCGTCCGGATGGGGCTGCTCCGTCCGGTCGCGCAGGTAGGCTAGAAGAGAGCGCGCATAGCTACCTCGCGCCCACAATCCCGCTCAGAGAGCCACACCCATCGGCTGCTACCTCGAGTAGTCCGGCCATGACGGACGAGCGGACGCTGCTCGCAGGCACCGGGGCCAACGTGATCGGCCTCGCGGCGGGCGTGCTGGCGGCCTTCGGGGTGCAGCTGCTCCTCGGCAGAGAGCTCGCCCACGGCGGGCTCGCCCTGGTCACGGTTGCGGTGCAGTTCGCATTCGTCGCCGCCGCGGGCGCCCGCTTCGGGATGGACCTCGCGGCGGTGCGGGGGGTCGCGATCGGGGCCGGCACCGGCGACACGTCGGGGTTGCGCAGCCTGGTCGAGCGCTGTGCCGGGATCGCGCTCGTGGCGGGGATCGTGCTGGCGGCCGTGGTCGCTGCGCTCTCGCCCCTGGCAGGGTCACGGGGGGAGGCGATCGCGGTCGGCGCAGCGTCGCTGCCGCTGATCGCGGCCGCGAACGTCTACCTGGGCGCGACCCGTGGACTGAAGCGGATGGCGCCGACGCTGTGGGTGTTCTGGATCGGCCAGCCGGTGGCCTGGATCGTGCTCGCCGCGGTGGCGATCGCCGCCGGAGGGGGCACCGATGCGGCCGTCGCCGCCTACGACCTCTCGTGGCTCGGCGGGCTGGTCGTCGCCCGGATCATGTGGAGGCGGCTGGCGGAGTGGCCCGAGACCCGGCCGGCCACGCGGGCCGAGATCGCAGCGGTGCTGCGGTACGGAGCGCCGCGGGCGCCGTCCGCGCTGCTGGCGCAGGCGCTCTTCTGGGGCGACCTGTTCGTCCTGGCGCACTACGCCTCGGGCCGGCGGCTCGACGCCTACGCCGCGGCCGGACGGATCTCGCAGCTCATCCTGCTCTTCCTCACCTCGGTCAACCTGGTGTTCTCGCCGTTTGCCGCCGACCTGTACGCCCGCGGAGAGCGTGAGCGGCTCGACGCCCTCTTCAAGCGCTCGACCCGGTGGGCGCTCGCAGCGACCCTGCCGCTCGCGATCGTCCTCTTCGTCGCCGCCCCCGAGGTACTGGGGGCGTTCGGCCCGGGGTACGAGGCCGGCTCGACGCCGCTTCGGATCATGCTCCTGGGCCAGACCGTGAACGTCGCCACCGGCGGGGTCGCCTTCGTCCTCGTAATGGCAGGGTTCACAGGCCTCGACCTGCTCGACAACGTGCTGGCCGGCGCCGTGCTCTTCGGCCTGGCGATACCCCTGGCGGCTGCGGAGGGCCCAACGGGCGCCGCCGCCGCGTCGGCCGCCGCGCTGGCGGCCGTCAACATGCTGCGCCTGGCCCAGGTCGGGCGCCGCATCGGCGTGCAGCCCTTCGATCGCGCCTATGTCCGGCTGGCGCTGCCCGCCGCCGCCTGCGCCGCAGCGGCCTGGGCTGCCCACGCCGGCACCGACGCGCACCCGTGGTGGGTGGTCGTGGCGGCGACGACCGTCGCCGGCGGGATCGGCTACGCGGTGCTGCTTCCCGCGGGGCTGCCGGCGGCAGAGCGATCGGCGGTCGCCGTGTTCACGCGCAGGATCTCGAACCGGCCCAGGTGATCGGGCACGTCGGCCGGATCGCGGTAGATCTCGCTGAGCGCCGGGTCGGCGATGATGCGCCGCAGCAGGTCCGGCGGCTGGTCGCGGAGGTCGAGCAGCACGTAGGAGACGTGCAGCTCGAGCAGGATCGCATTGCGGCGGGCCACGGTGGTCTCGAGCGAGAAGAACTCCTGGCCGAGGTGGTTGCGCCGGGCCTCGTCGACCCGCGGAACCGCTCTGGTGCGCGCCTCGGGCAGGATCGCCGCCCGCACGTCCGCGAACGCGTAGAGCTCGAACAGGCGCCCGGGATCGCCCATCACGACGGGCGGCGGGCCGTGCATCCGCTTGAACACCGACACGGCGCCGGGGCTGATGCGGACGGTCTCGAACGCGGGCGGCGAGCGGTACGGCCCGGCCTCGGCCGAGGCGCGCACCACCGGCCCCCAGTGCCAGACCCATGGGGCCAGCATCGCGACCACAAGCACCGCCGCGCCGGGTGAGAAGGCGAGCGCGGGCGCCCGCCGGGCCGGCCGCACGAACGCCGCCACCGGCACGGCCACGAGCGCCGCCACGACCAGCACGCTCGTCGGGGTGTGCCACACCCAGTCGACGTTGCGCACCTCGTGCAGACCGACTCCCAGGACGACCGCCACGGGCCACACAAAGCGGCCCAGGGCGGCCGCCACGATGCACGCGCCGGCGGCGGCGACCACCGGCCAGGCGAGGGGCTGCCAGAAGCGGTGAAACTGCCCCATCCCGACGATCTTGATGAGGACGGTGTTCAGCCCGGGCAGCAGGAGCACGACGAGCAGGGCGACGTTCGCGGCCGCGAGCGGCAGCAGCCGCCGGTAGCGCGCGGCCACCGGCAGGAGCAGGATCGCGGCGAGCACGTACCCGCGCAGGAAGACCGGCGCCCAGGGGTACATCACCACCGCCTGGTGGCCGTGCAGCAGGAACTCGTTGGCGTGCGAGAGCACCGGATGGCGGTGGCCGCCGCGAATCGCGACCGCCCAGATCCAGATCGAGACGGCGCCGATCAGAAGCGTCGAGAGGCCGAGGGTCACCGCCGGGGTGCGGATCCGGCGGCCGCCGGCAAGCCAGGCCCCCGCCAGCAGGCCGGCGGCGAGCGCCAGCGCCGGGATCGCATAGGTGGGATGCACGAGCGCGATCGAGACCATCGCCGCCGCGGTCGCGGGCGCCGCCCGGCGCACGTGCCGGATCTCGAGCAGGAACAGGATCAGCACCGCCGGGGTCAGCACCCAGACGCTGAACGGCGCCGGCTGGTTGATCTGGATGATGAGGCCGTTCAGGAGCGAGCACAGATCCCAGCCGACGAACACCGCCGCCAGCACGCCGATCCCGCGGTGGCCGGTGAGCGCACGGCCCAGGGCGTAGGCCGAGACGATCGCAAGCGCCGCGCACACCGGCTGGACATCGCGGAACGCGGTGAGCGGATCGGTCCCCGAGAGCCGGGCGATGCCGGCGAACGCCGCGTGCATGATCGGGAACGCGTAGCCGGCGTTGGCGGGGCCGTGCAGGAACGGGGACACGTTGGCAAACGACAGGCCCGGCGCGTCCTCGAGCTTGCGTATCAGACCGATGTGGAAGAGCCCGTCCCCCACCACCGGCAGGGACAGCCGCCAGCCCAGGTAGGCGAACGCCGCCGTCCCGACCGCGCCCGCCGCCACCTCACGGCGGCCCGCGGCGGGCAGCGTGCTCGGCCGGCGCACCGCCGCCATCAGGAGGGCGATCTCGCCGACGACGACGGCGATCACAAACCACAGCGACAGGTCGAACAGATAGGCCAGCGCCAGCGGCGGCGCCCACACGACCAGACCCAGGGCGGCCGCCACCGGGGCGGCCCCGGCCCGGCCCAGCTCGCCCTCGAGCTCCAGCGCGCGCAGCCCGAGCCACCCGGGCAGCAAGAGGACGAGGCCGCAGGCCAGCCAGACGGCGAGAGCATCGAGGCCAAGGATGCGGGCGGCGAGAAGGCCGGCGGCCATCGCCGTGACGGCGGCCAGCTCGAGCCTGCGCGCGTGCACGGCGGCAATGCTAACCAGGCACCGCCCGGCATGCGGACGGGTGTGGGCGGCCGCTATCGGCCGCCATGGATAGCATTCGGGATATCGTAGGACGTGGCCACGAGGGCCGCACGCTCACGCAAACGACGTACGGAGATGACGCGCATGCGAGTCTTGATCCTCGGCGGGGACGGCTATCTGGGATGGCCCACGGCCATGCGGTTCTCAGGACAGGGGCACGACGTCGCCGTCGTCGACAACTTCGCCCGCCGCCGCTGGGTGGACGAGGCGGGCGGCGATTCGCTGACGCCGATCGTCTCGCTGGACGAGCGCATCGACGCCTGGCGCGAGGTGTCGGGCAAATCGATCCAGCAGTACGTGGGCGACCTGGCCGAGGACACCTTCGCCAGCGACGTCGTGGTCGACTTCCAGCCCGACACGATCGTCCACTACGGCGAGCAGCCGAGCGCGCCCTGGTCGATGCGAAACGTCGACAACGCCGTCGTCACCCAGCACAACAACGTCATCGGGTCGCTCAAGCTGCTCTGGGCGATGCGTGACCACGCCCCTGCGGCGCACCTGGTCAAGCTGGGCACCATGGGCGAGTACGGCACTCCCAACATCGACATCGAAGAGGGGTTCATCGAGATCACGCACAACGGCCGC
>DATCPV010000405.1:0-2559 GCA_036569885.1 Gaiellales bacterium
CACCGCGATCGCTCGCTCGTACTCCACGCCCTTGTGGACGAAGAGGGTGGCGTCGCCGCCGTCGTCGAGGATCAGGTTGGGGCCGCCGTCGGGCCAGAGCAGCGCCCGCTCCGCGCACCACCAGTACTCCTCGAGCGTCTCACCCTTCCAGGCGAAGACGGGCACGCCACGCGGGTCGTCGGGCGTCCCGTCGGGTCCGACCGCGACGGCCGCGGCGGCGTGATCCTGGGTCGAGAAGATGTTGCACGACGCCCACCGCACCTTGGCGCCGAGGGCCACCAGCGTCTCGATCAGCACCGCCGTCTGGATGGTCATGTGCAGCGAGCCGGTGATGCGCGCGCCGCGCAGCGGCTGCGACTCGCCGAACTCGCGCCGGGTGGCCATCAGGCCGGGCATCTCGTGCTCGGCCAGTTGGATCTCCTTGCGGCCGAAGGCGGCCAGCGAGATGTCTGCGACCTTGAAGTCGGTGTCGGTCGTCACTGCGGTGGAATTCATTCGTTCTCCAGGTGTGTCGGAATCAGGGCCGGGGTCGCGAGCTCGACCGGGGCGTGCTCGAATGCGGTGATGCGGGTGAGGCCGTCCACGCGGTCGCGGATCTCGTCGGCCGTGAGGCGGGCGACACGGTCGGTGCCGAACTCCTCGACGTTGAATGATGCCAGCGCCGTCCCGTACGCCATCGCCTGCCGGAGCACGCTGTCGGTCAGCCCCAGGTCTGCGTGCTTTGCAACATAGCCCAGGAACCCGCCTGCGAACGTATCTCCGGCGCCGGTCGGGTCGATCACCGTCGCGAGCGGGAACGCCGGCAGCGAGAAGAACGAGTCCGGGGTCACCATCGACGCGCCGTACTCGCCCTGCTTGGCAACGATGACGCGCGGCCCGAGCAGCTGCAGCTCACGCGCGGCTGTGAGCACGTTCGGGCGACCGGTCAGCTGGCGCAGCTCGGCATCGTTCAGGAGCACGCAGTCGACGGTTCGCAGGACGTCGAGGAGCTCGTCGCGGGCGGTGTCGATCCAGAAGTTCATCGAGTCGAGGGCGACGAACCGGGCCGTGTGACAGTGCTGCCGCACGGCCAACTGGAGGGCGGGCTGGATGTTGGCCAGAAACAGGACATCGCACTCGCGCGAGGCCGCCGACAGCTTGGGCTCGAAGTCGGCGAACACGCCGAGCTCGGTGGCATGGGTCTGGCACTGGTTCAGGTCCCAGCCGTACTCGCCGTGCCAGAAGAACGTTCGGCCGCCGGGGACGCGCTCGATGTCGGAGACGTTCGTTCCCCGCGTGCGGAGCATCTCGATGTGCTCCTCGCCGAAGTCGTCGCCGACCGGGCCGACCACCGAGACGGTGTCGAAGAACGATGCCGCCAGGGCGAAATGCGTCGCCGCTCCGCCCAGCATCCGCTTCCGCTCGCCGAACGGGCTCTTGACCCGATCGAAGGCGATCGAGCCGACGACCGTTACGCCCATCGAGCAGCCCCCTTGCTCATGCGGGCACCGCGGCGGGTGCGGCGAGGCCGGCGGCCTCGCGCAGGGCGTCGGCGCGGTCGATGCGCTCCCAGGTGAAGTCGGGGTCATCACGGCCGAAGTGGCCGTAGGCGGCCGTCTTCTCGTAGATCGGCCGGTGCAGGCGCAGCCCCTCGCGGAAGGCGCCCGGCCGCAGGTCGAAGTGCTCGGAGATCAGCTGGGCGATGCGGCCGCGGCCGATGCGCTCGGTGCCGAACGTCTCGACCATGACCGACACGGGATGGGCGACGCCGATGGCGTAGGCGACCTGGACCTCGACGCGGTCAGCGAGCCCTGCCGCGACCACATTCTTGGCCACCCAGCGGGCGGCGTAGGCGGCCGAGCGGTCGACCTTGGAGGGATCCTTGCCGCTGAAGGCGCCGCCGCCGTGGCGGGCCATGCCGCCGTAGGTGTCGACGATGATCTTGCGCCCCGTGAGGCCGCAGTCCCCCATCGGCCCGCCGATCACGAACCGGCCGGTGGGGTTGACCATGAAGTTGGCCCGCAGCGATCCCTCGTCATACAGCGCCGCCGGCAGCACCGGGCCGACCACGTGCTCCCACAGATCGGGCTTGATCTGCGTCTCGCAGTCGATCCCGTCGGCGTGCTGGGTCGAGATCAGGAGCTTCTCGATCGCGACCGGCTTGCCGTCGCGGTAGCGCACCGACACCTGCGTCTTGCCGTCGGGCCGCAGGTAGGGGATGAGCCCGTTGCGGCGCACCTCGGCGAGGCGCCTTGCCACCCGGTGGGCGAGCCAGATCGGCATGGGCATCAGCTCGTCGGTCTCGCGGGTGGCGTAGCCGAACATCATGCCCTGGTCGCCGGCCCCAGCTATGTCGAGGCGGTCGTTGTCGGGCACCGCGCCGCGCACCTCGTAGGCCATGTCCACCCCCTGGGCGATGTCGGGCGACTGGCGGTTGATCGCGTTCATCACGGCACAGGTGTTGCAGTCGAAACCGTAGAGCGCGTTGTCGTAGCCGATCCGGCGCACCGTCTCGCGCGCGATTTCGGGCACGTCCACGTGCGTGGTCGTCGAGATCTCGCCGGAGACGACGATGAGGCC
>DATCPV010000406.1:0-2625 GCA_036569885.1 Gaiellales bacterium
GATCACCTCGACTGCGTGCAGCAGCTCGCGGCGGGGGGTGTCCTTGAGCAGGAAGCCGCTGGCGCCGGCGCGCACGGCGGCGTAGACGTACTCGTCGAGGTCGAAGGTGGTGAGGATGAGCACGCGCGGTGCGCGCGAGTCGGCGGCCAGCCGCTTGGTGGCTTCGATGCCGTCCGTGCCGGGCATGCGGACGTCCATAAGAACGACGTCGGGATGCAGCCGTCGGCAGATCCGGGTCGCCTCGTCGCCGTCCGATGCCGTACCGACGACGGTGAAGTCGGGTTGGGTCTGGAGGAGCGCGGCGAAGCCCTCACGGACGACCTGCTGGTCGTCGGCGACGACGATTCGCACGGGCGCGGGAGCCGGGGTCATGGGGTCGCCTCGGGGCTCTGCGGCAGGGTCGCATCGACGACGAAGCCGCCTCCCTGGGCAGGGCCGGTACGCAGCCGTCCGCCGACCGCGGTGGCACGCTCCCGCATTCCCGGCATGCCGTGACCACCGGCCGGTGTCAACGGCGGTGGACCGGGGCCGTTGTCGCGGATCCGTAGCCGGAGCGCATGGTCCGTGTAGCGGAGCTCGACGTCGACCGCCGCGCCCGGCGCGTGGCGGCGCGCGTTGGTGAGGGCCTCCTGGGTGATGCGGTACGCCGCGAGCTCCACCGTCGGGCCGAGCCGGATCGGTGTGCCGCTGACGATGAGACGCGTGCCGGTTCCCGACGTCTCCCGGGCCTGGTCGACCAGGTCGTTGAGCTGGCTGAGGTCGGGTTGCGGCCGCCGGTCGGCGGGCTCGCCGTCGGCGTCCTCGCGCAGGACGCCGAGCAGCCGGCGCATCTCTATGAGCGCCGTGCGGGCGGTGTCGCCGATAGCCGAGAGCTGTCTGGCTCCGGCATCGGGAAGCCCGGGTGTGGTCAGCCGGGCTGTCTCTGCCTGCACGACAACCATCGAGACGTGGTGAGCGACGACGTCATGCAGCTCCCGGGCGATGCGCGCCCGCTCCCCGAGAGCGGTGTGCTCGACGAGGGTGCCGGCGATGACCTGGCGGGCCGCGCTGTGCGCCTGCGCTTCGGCCTCGGCCCGCCGCGCCACGCCCACCCCGGCGATCGCAAAGGAGAGCGCGGCGAGCACCACCGTCAGGGCGGCCGCCTCGGAGGCGTCCGGACGGGAACCCGTCAGCGCGAGCAGCGCAAATGGCGTCGCGAGCGCCGCGGCGACAAGCTGCGTTCTCCGCTCGGATGGCCCGATGCGGCCCAGCCGGTACAGCACGATCAGCTCGGTGGCGACGCCCGCGACCGTGATCGTGTGGAAGAACGCGAGCGAGATTACGCAGGCGGCCGTCACGGCCAGCGCCGCGCCCGCGGGCGGCAGCGTGGCGAGCGGCAGGGTGGTCGCGAGGGCGAGCACGCAGAGCACCAGACCCACCTGGACGCTCACGCCGATGACTGCGGCCCTCGCGATCGCCTCGACGACCGCGATCACGCCGAGCGGCGCTCCCATGATCGCGGGTGACCCTCGCGACGCGGCGATCCGCCGCCCCTCGATCCATCTACCGCGCCAGTCGATCACATGGCTCACAGCTGGATTCTTGCCGCTCGCGGGCCTCCGCGGCGTCCCTGCCGCCAGCGATACCGCCGTCCCTCCCGTGGGGGACAGGCGTGGGGCCCATCCCGCACACGAGCGACGGCCAAGATCGCTCGCCGGCACGACGACGGCGGCGCCCGTGCGCCGTACCGTGTCAGGTATGGAAGTTGGCATCGAAGTCACCGGCCTGCGCAAGCGCTTCGGTCACACCGTCGCGCTGGACGGGCTCTCGTTCACCGTCACGCCGGGAAACGTCACAGGCTTCGTCGGCCCCAACGGCGCCGGCAAGTCGACCACCATGCGGGTGATCCTCGGCCTCGACGCCGTCGACGAGGGCACCGCTCTGATCGGTGGACGTCCCTACGCGAGCCTGCGGAGCCCACTCACCCACGTCGGCTCGCTCCTGGACGCGGGCGCGCTGCACCCCGGCCGCAGCGCCCGGTCGCACCTGCTGTGGATGGCCCACTCGCAGGGGCTGTCGTCGCGCAGGGTCGACGAGGTGATCGAGCAGGCCGGCCTGGGGGCGGTGGCACGGCGCAAGGCCGGCGGCTACTCGCTGGGAATGCGCCAGCGGCTCGGCGTCGCCGCAGCCATGCTTGGCGACCCACCGGTCGTCATGCTTGACGAGCCGTTCAACGGCCTCGATCCCGAGGGGATCGTGTGGATGCGCAGCTTCCTGCGCTCACTGGCCACCGAGGGCCGGGCCGTCTTCGTGTCCAGCCACCTGATGAGCGAGCTCGAGGGCACCGCGACACACCTGATCGTGATCGGCCGCGGCAGGCTCGTCGCCGACTCGAGCGTCGCCGACCTGATCACCGCAGCGTCCTCCGGCCGGGTCGCGCTGCGGACGACCGCGCGTGACCACGCGACGACGCTGCTCGCGGGCGCCGGCGCGACGGTCGCGGTCACCGGCCCCGACACGCTGACCGTCTCCGGCCTGGCCTCCGAGCGCGTCGTTGCGCTGCTGGGTGAGGGCGCGGTGCCGTTCGCCGAAGTGTCCTCCCACCGGGCGACGCTCGAGGAGGCCTACATGGAACTGACCCGAGAG
>DATCPV010000407.1:0-1983 GCA_036569885.1 Gaiellales bacterium
CTGTATCGGCATTCGCGAATATCCCGCATCCCCCTTTTTGGGGAGCGTGCGGCCCGCATCACCAGGAAACATATAGCACGCGGCACGAAGCGCAGACCACCGCCCCCGGCCCGCTCGCGGCGGGCATCACGCGGGCCGAACGTCGTCGTCAGCCGGAAGCGCGCCCGGCACCAGCGGGGCGCCTGGACGGGCATGCTGGGCCGCCGGGCCACGGACGTACTGCCGCGACGCATCGACGTATGGCTGATGGTCCCACGGGGTGTGTGTGCCGGTGGCAAGGGCGGCTGCGACCAGCCGGCGGCGGGATTGGCTCGCCAGCACCCTTCGGCGCAGCTCCGCGAGGTCCCAGCGCTCCTCCGATTCGGCCCGTAGCGACGAGCACTCACTCGCAGCAGCCAGGTTGACCAGTTCTCGGGGATCGGAATCGAGCTCGTAGAGCTGATCGGGGTCGCCGGGGCAGCGGATGTACTTGTACGGGCCACGGCGGATCATCACCGCGGGTGCCGTGACACCCTCGGCGAGGTACTCCGAGACGACCGCCCCGGCACCGGGATCCCCGCCGTGCAGGGCGGAGACGAGGCTTCGGCCATCGAACTCCGCCTCACCCGCGGCCGCGCCCGCCAGCTCCACCAGTGTGGGCGCCAGATCGAGCTGCGAAACGGGCTCGCGAACCCGCCCGGACGCGATTCCTGGTCCGCGCACGAGCAGCGGCACTCGCGCAGAGCCCTCGAAGAACGACATCTTGAACCACAGCCCCCGCTCGCCACCCATCTCGCCGTGATCGGCCGTGAATGCGACCACCGTCTCACCGTCCAGGCCGTTCTGCGCCAGGGCGGCGGTGACCTCGCCCACGCGCTCGTCCATGTAGCTCACGGCGGCGTAGTAGCCGTGCCGCGCGCGCTGGATCTCGGCGGCGCCCAGCGGCCGTTGGTCGAGGCCGCACATAGCCCGCAGGCGCAGGCTGTGCGGATCGGCCTCGGACGGGGGGATCACCGGTACCGAAGGGGCATCGATCTCGTCGTCGCGGTACATGTCCCAGTGGCGGGCCCGCACCTCCCACGGGTCATGCGGGCTCGTGAACGAGACCACCAGCAGGAACGGCCGCCGGTCGGGCCTCTGGGCCAGCTCGCGGATCCGCTCCACGGCCCGGAAGCAGACCTCGTCGTCGTACGCCGTCTGCATGGCGGCCTCTCGGACGCCCGCCCCGAGCACGCCCGACAGGTTGTGGTACCACGGCAGCCGCGACTCCGGCGGGAGCCGCCAGTCGGGCGTCCAGTCGAATCCGGCCGGATAGACGTCGGTCGTCAGCCGCTCCTCGAACCCGTGCAGCTGGTCGGGGCCGACGAAGTGCATCTTGCCCGAAAGCACGGTGTGATACCCGCTTGCCCGCAGCAGATGGGCGATCGTCGGCGTCGCCGCGGGCAGCTCGGCCGCATTGTCGAAGGCATCGATCGCCGAGGCGCGCCGCCCGGCCAGCATCGCGAAGCGCGACGGCGCACACAGCGGCGATGCGCAGTAGGCGCTCTCGAACACCGTCCCGGCGCGGGCGAGCGCATCGAGGTGCGGGGTGCGCACGACCGGATGCCCATACGCAGGCAGGAACGAGGCCGCGAGCTGGTCGGCCATCACCACCACGAGGTTCGGGCGAGCGTCGCTCACGCCCCGCTCACCGCCGCGTGGAGCGCATCGAGCACCACGGTCGCCCGGCTGTCGGCATCCTGAGAGCGCAAATCCGCCGTCAGGAACGAGAATCCCGTGCGAAGCGACGGCCACGCGCCGTGGGCGCCGCCGCCTGCCCCGGTATGGCCGATCGCATCGAGGGCGGGGCCCAGGACGCTGGATGTCCCGGCCAGCTCGTACCCGGTCGGCCCGTATCGCAGCAACCGGCCGGTGAGCGGGTCGATGCCCACGCGCGCGGGCACGCCTGCGCTGGCGACGCTCTCGGGACGCACGAGGGCACCCCGGCCGACCTCGGCGTAGAGC
>DATCPV010000408.1:0-3161 GCA_036569885.1 Gaiellales bacterium
GTCTGGGACGGGTGGGTGCACGACGAGCAGCTCGGCTACCGGATCTGGACCCAGCACCTCTACGAGCGCGTGGCCCAATTCGTCGGCCCGGCACACGGCATGGCGGGATGCGTTGCCGCGCTCGCGCGACGGCCCGACCTGCTTGGAGCAGAGCGCCTCGGGGAGCTCGAACGCGACACGGTGCGGACGGTCACCGCCACCTCCGTCGTGCAGGACGGCCGCGCGAACTGGGAGCCGGTCGCGGGCAAGGGCCTGGCGGTGCGCGGGCCATCCGAGATCCGCATGCAGTGGTGCCACGGCGCTCCCGGCATCGTTGCGACACTGGCCGGGATGGCGCCGCACGACGACGCCTTCACCCGGCTGCTGGTGGCCGGCGGCGAGCTGACCTGGGAGGCGGGGCCGCTGCGCAAGGGGCCGGCGCTCTGCCACGGCACGGCCGGCAACGGCCTCGCGTTCCTGGCGCTGCTCGAACGCACGGGCGACGAGCGCTGGCTCGAACGGGCGCGGCGCTTCGCCATGCATGCGATCGACCAGGTCGAGCTCGCGCGCGTGACCCATGGACGGGGGCGCCACTCGCTGTGGACGGGCGATCCCGGCGTCGCGCTCTACCTGCGCAGCTGCATCGACCCCGCAGCGCCGGTGGGAATCGACATCGGCTGCTGGTAGCGCTCCTCCGGGTCGACGGTGAACGTGCGGCGGGCATGCCACACGCACCAGAGCACCAGGACAAGGAGGATGGGCGTGCTCGTGAGGAACGAGACGACGACGAGGCCGCCGATGCCCCGCGAGAGCAGCACGGCGAGCCGGACCACTGCCGTCGCCAGGCAGTAGACGCCCCAGACGACCGACTGCATGCCGAACTCGCGCCGGTAGGCCGGGCTCGCCCGAAACTCGGCCGGGAACGGATACCACCCGCGTGCGAACGCACCCACGAGTGGCCGGCCGATGGCGGCGGAGACGAGATAGGCGACGCCCCAGCAGGCGGTGAGCAGAACCGGCTGCGCCAGGTAGACGGTGGCGCTGTGCGCGGCCAGTGCGACGAGCGCCTGGATCGCGATGAAGATTCCGGTGACCGCGGCGAGGGCGAAGTCGCAGCCGCGGCGCACCTGGATCAGGACCACGAGCCCGGCGGCGGCGGTCGATGCCGCGATCCCCGCGCCGAGACCGGCCGCGTGCCACGCCGCGTAGAACGCGAGCACGGGGACGAACCCCTCGAGCGCGAACGTCGGCAGCCCGCGCGCGAGCAGCATCCGCCATGTGGGGTCGGGGAGGTCGGTCATGCGGCCTTGCTCAGGCGCCGCTGCTGGTGGTCGCACCACTCGATCCCCCACCGGCAGTAGTCAAGGCCCCACCGGTACACCAGGTCGACGAACGGCGTGTCCGGCCCCGTCCCATCGTCGAGACTCTCGAGATACTCGAGCATCTGCCGGTAGCCCTCGCGCCGGGCCGCCAGCTGGCCGAGCGCCTCGTCGATCGGGAGCGTGTCGGCGAAGAACAGCCGCAGCAGCGACTCGTCGCGCAGCTCGATCCGCGTCTCCCGGCCGCCGAACCAGGCGCGCAGCGCCTGGCTGCCCGCGCCCGTGATCCGGTAGACGCTGCGTGCCCGTCCCCCGCGGGGGGCCTCGTCACCGACGATCCACCCCGCTTCCTCGAGCCGCTTCAGCTCCGGATAGATCTGACCGTAGCTGGCAGCCCAGAAGTGGCGAATCGACCGGTCGACGTTGCGCTTGATGTCGTAGCCGCTGCACGGCTTCTGCGCGATCAAGCCCAGGATCACCCAGGTCACTGCCGACGGTTCCATACCCCGGGACGATATATCTGCCCGATGTATATGTCAAGGATGAGGCCGGCAATTGGCGGATGGCGTGCCGCCCCTCTCGATCCTGCTTTGTCGCAATCAGCCGTCTGCGGTAATCGGCTGCACGGCGTCGCGCGGGTCGTTCGTGTGGGGGAGGTGATCGGTGAGCACCACGTCGACCGGCCAGGAATAGAGCTCGGTCGTCCCGTCCTCGAGCGTGATCGTCGCCGTCGCCGTCGCCAGCGCCGGGCCGAGCTGAAGCCGCGTGGGCCCGCTGACGCGGGCGACCGCCTGCCACTTCTCGTCGTTGGGGTGGTAGGTGCGCGTCGATTGTCCTCTGGCGGAGACCCTGGCGCCGTTGGGCGGCTGGGTGATCTCGACCGAGAAAACGGCGCTGCGCTCGTCCGACTCCCACTTCAGAATCGGGCCCGTCACCTGGACTGTCACTCCGTCGGCGCTGAGCTTGAGAGGCGTGTCGACCTTCGACGTCATCGGGCTCCCTTCTCGTGTTGTGCGGAGTGTCTCATCTGGTACGCTCGGGCTCCTGACTGACGAGTCAGTCAGGACCCGCAGTCTGAACCCGGAGGTTTTCCCGTGAACGGCGTGCCCGCAACGACGAAGCTCTACTTCGGCCCCTGGTACCGGCGCTCGCCGTACTTCGAATCGACGATCCGCGCGGGCTGCAAGGCGTTCGACATCTACAACAAGATGTATCTGCCGGCCGAGTACGACGACGTCGCGAACGAGTACCGGGCGCTCAACGAGGGCGTCACGCTGTGGGACGTCGGCGTGGAGCGAACGGTGCAGATCGCGGGCCCCGACGCCGACCGGCTGATCGACATGCTGACCTGCCGCGACCTCACCCGCTGCGCCGTCAAGCAGGGCAAGTACATGCTCGTCATCTCGCCGAGCGGCGGCATCGTGAACGACCCCGTCCTGCTGCACGTCGACGAGAACGTGTGGTGGATGCAGCTGGCCGACAGCGACGCGGGCCTCTATGCGCTGGGGGTGCTCTCAAGCTCCGGCCTCGATGCCGAGGTCTCCTACCCCGACGTGCATCCGGTGCAGGTGCAGGGCCCGCACGCGGCGGCAACGCTCGAGAAGCTGGTCGGGGCCCGCATCTACGACATCCGCTACTACTGGTGCGACCGGTTCGAGATCGGCGGCATCCCGGTCGTCATCAGCCGCACCGGCTGGTCGGCGGTGCCGGGCTTCGAGGTGAACCTGGTCGACGGCACGCGCGGCGGCGAGCTCTGGGACGCGATCATGGGTGCGGGCGAGGAGTTCGACATCCGCCCAATCGCGCCCAACGAGGCCCGCCGGGTCGAGGCCGGGATCTTCAACTGGGGTTCCGACATGACGC
>DATCPV010000409.1:0-4355 GCA_036569885.1 Gaiellales bacterium
ACTCGCGACTGCGGAACCCGAAGGCGGACATCGTCGTCGCGCTGGTCCCGCCGGGCGACCCGGACGGCAACGTGATCCTCGACACCGCCGAGAAGGGCAGCTGCAAGGCCGCCGGCGACTCGTTCGTGTGCCCGGTCTACATCGGTGGACTCCCGGCGGGCAAGTACCAACTGCGGATGGGCCTCGAGACGAAGGCAAAGGTGATCACCCACCTGACCCTGTCCTGGCCGGCGCAGTAGACCAAGGGGGCCCCGGGGCGTCAGCCGGGGGTCGAGGTGGCCACGACCGCCTCGGCGATGTCCACCAGCGTCCGGCCGGTGCGCTGGGCGGCCGAGCGCATGCGCGTGAACGCCTCGGCCTCTGTCAGTCCCTCACGGTCCATCAGCACGCCCTTGGCCCGTTCGATCAGCTTGCGCGCCGCGAGCGCCGCGCGCAGTGAGTCCGACTCGGCGCGCACCGCCGCGAGCTCCGCGTGCCGCGCCCGGGCCGTCTCGATCGCCGGCAGCAGGTTGGCCTCCCGGAACGGCTTGACCAGATAGCCGAACACCCCGGCCTCGACGGCTCGGGCGACGACGTCGTACTGCGAATAGGCGGTGATGATCACCACCGGGAGCGGCCGCTCCTCGAGCATCGCCCGGGCGGCGTCGATCCCGTCCATCCCCGGCATGCGCACGTCGAGCAGCGCCAGGTCGGGCTCGCAGGTGCGCGCCAGCTCGACCGCCTCGACGCCGTCGTGCGCCTCGGCCACCACGTCGAACCCGGCTCGGCCGAGCATCGCGGCGAGGTCGAGGCGGATGATCGTCTCGTCCTCGGCGATCAGGACGCGGCCGGAAACCGTGCCACCGCCCTTCCGCCGTGCTCCGCCCGCAGCTCGAGCGCGCCCGCGAGCTGGTCGCGCACCAGCGTGCGCGCGATCGTCAGGCCCAGGCCGTCGACGGCGCCCTCGGCCGGGCCGTGGCCGCCGTCGGAGACCGTCAGCACGATGTCGGCGTCAGTGCGTGCGAGCGCGACGCCGATCGCACCCGCACCGTGCTCGACCGCGTTTGAGAACAGCTCGCAGAAGACGAGCGCGAGCGCCGTCGCCTGGTCGCCGCGCAACGGCACCGGCTCGAGATCGGCGCGCACCGGGCGGTCGGCCAGGCCGGCGCCCAGCATCGCCTGCAGCCGCCCGATCAGCCCGGCGCAGTCGACGCCGTCCACCCGCGAGGAGGTCAGCAGGTCGTGGACCTCGGCGATCGAGCAGATGCGGTTCACGCTCTCGCGCAGCGCCTTCTCGGCCTCCGGGCCGCCTGCCGACCCGAGCTGGAGTCGCAGCAGCGACGCCACGGTCTGCAGGTTGTTCTTGACCCGGTGGTGGATCTCCTGGGCGAGCAGGCCGCGCAGCGCGGTGCGGCCCGACTCGACCGCCGCGGCGCCCTGGTGGGCGACGGTTGCCAGCAGTGAGAGCTCCTCCGCGGCCCATGTCCGCGGCCCCTCGCTCACCACGACGAGCGACCCGATCCGGCGCTGCTTCCACCGCAGCGGCTCCGCTGCCGCGGCCTCTGAGGCAAACGGCGCCCGTTCCGCCATCGCAATCAGCTCGGCCTCGCTGGGGCCGGTCCCCGACCGGTAGGCGACGGCGGGCCCGTCGTCGCCCTCCAGCACGACCGCGCACTCCTGCGCGCGCAGCGCCCGGCTGGTGCTCGAGGCGATGTCGCGCAGCACGTCGTCGAGGTAGAGCGACGAGGTCATCGACCGCGAGATCTCAGCCAGCGCCTCGAGCTCGGCCACGCGCCGCTGCGACCGCTCGTAGAGCTTGGCGTTCTCGATCGCCTGACCGACCTGCCCGGCGATCGCCGAGAGGAGCGCCACCTCGCTCTCGGCGAACTCGCGCGGCCTGCGGGTGCGCACGTTGAGCGCGCCCGCAAGATGGTCCCGGGCCATCACCGGCACGGCCAGGATCGACTCGTACTCGTCCTCGGGCAGGTTGGGGAAGGCGCGAAAGCGGGGGTCGAGATGGGCCTGGCTCGCGATCATGATCGGGTGGCGCAGCTCCGCGGCCACGCCGGTGATCCCCTCGCCCGGCCGCATGCGCGGCCGGTGGGCGGGATCGTCGAAGCGGGTGCCGTGTGTGGCCCGCAGCTCGAGCATGCCCGACGCCTCGTCGTACAGGTACACGAAGCAGGCGTCGGTCGCCATCGCCTCGGCCACCCGCGAGGCGATCTCGGCCAGCACCTCGGCCAGGTCGAGGCTCGAGCTGACGGCGGCGACCGTGTCGGTCAGCAGCTGCACGTGGCGCGCCGCGCGCTCGAGGGTGGCGCTCATGAAGCGAGTCTAAACGGTTGTCCTCCTCGTCAGAGCGTCGGCAGGTAGGTTGCCAGCTCCCATTCGCTGACCTGCACGCGGTAGGCGTCCCACTCGTCGCGCTTGAGCGAGATCAGCCGGTCGCGCAGCTCGAGTCCCAGCACCTTCTCGACCAGGTCGGACTCTTCCGCCAGGTCGATCGCCTCGCCCAGCGACTCGGGCAGCGACTCGATGCCGAGCGCGTGCCGCTCCGGCCGGCCAAGTGCGTACAGGTTGGTCTCCATCGGCTCGGGCAGCTCGTAGCCGCGCTCGATCCCCTCCAGGCCGGCGTGCAGCAGCGCCGCGAACGCCAGATAGGGGTTGCAGGCCGGGTCGGGGCAGCGGATCTCGGCGCGCGTCGCCGCCGCCTTGCCGGGGTGGTACAGCGGGACGCGGATCAGCGCCGAACGGTTGCGCTGCGACCAGGCGACGTACACGGGCGCCTCGTAGCCCGGCACGAGCCGCTTGTAGCTGTTGGCCCACTGGGCGAACAGGAGCGAGATTTCGCGGGCGTGCCGCAGCTGCCCGGCGATGAAGCTCTTGGCGATGTCGGACAGGTACCAGCGGTCGTCGCCCTCGTAGAAGGCGTTCTCGCCGGCGGTGAAGAGCGACTGATGGGTGTGCATTCCCGATCCATTCACCCCGAATAGCGGCTTCGGCATGAAGGTGGCGTACACACCGTGGCGCTTGGCGACCTCCTTGACGACGCTGCGGTACGTGATGCAGCGGTCGGCCATCTCGAGCCCACTCGCATAGCGCATGTCGATCTCGTGCTGGCTCGGGCCGACCTCGTGGTGCAGGTACTCGATCGAGATGCCCATCTGCTCGAGGGCGAGCACCGTGTGCTTGCGCAGGTCGGAGGAGGCGTCGAGGGTCGTCTCCTCGAAGTAGCCACCGGCGTCGAGCGGCTTGGGCTTGCCGTCCTCGCCGAGCTTGAAGTAGAAGAACTCGAGCTCGGGGCCGACGTTGAACGTGTCGAAACCGAGCGATCGCATCCGTTCCAGCGCCGAGCGCAGGACATGCCGCGAGTCGGCGAAGTACGGCTCGCCCGTCGGGGTGCGTACGTCGCAGATCATGCGCCCGACCGCACGCTCGCCGGACGTCCAGGGCAGGATGCGGAACGACGCCGGGTCGGGCATCGCGATCATGTCGGACTCCTCGATGGCGTTGAATCCCGTCACCGACGAGCCGTCGAAGCCCATCCCGTGCATGACCGCGTCCTCCAGCTCGCGCTGGGTGATCGCAAAGCTCTTCAACCGCCCGACGACGTCGGTGAACCACAGCTGGATGAAGGTGATGTCCTCGTCCTTCACCCTGCGGATCACCTCGGCTCGCAGATCGTCGAGGGTGGTGTTCTGGGTCGTCTCCATCT
This sequence comes from Gaiellales bacterium, assembly GCA_036569885.1. Taxonomy (GTDB): domain Bacteria; phylum Actinomycetota; class Thermoleophilia; order Gaiellales; family JAICJC01; genus JAICJC01. The sequence goes on from DATCPV010000409.1 coordinate 3,695, forward strand.
CGCTCCTTTCCCGGGTTTGGGCATGAAAAAAGCCCCTGGCAGGGACCGTGCGCGGCCGCTGACAGAGGCTTCATCGCCTCGCGCCTCCGCCAGCATCGGCGGGGGCGGATCACATCGGCGCCACTGTAGCGGATCTCCCGGCGGGCACGCGGCGCTGCCGAACCGCACGGCACACTCACAGCAGATCCCCAGGTTGGCGGTTTAGGCTGGCACCATGCACACAGTCGCCCGGACGGTCGCGCGCGCGCCTGTGCGCGCCCGGCTCACGGCGCTGAGTGTGCTCCTGGTTGCGCTCGGCCTCGCCGCCGCCGGCGTCGCGACCCACTTCGCGCTTCGGTCGTTCCTGATCGACCGCGTCGACCAGGAGTTCGCGCCCGCCGAGGGGCCGGCGCTGCACTGGGTGTCGGACGGTGACGCCGGAGCGAGGCGCTGCGTCGAAAACGCCCTGCCGCTTCAGTCGTTCGTGGCGGGGGTGCTGCCCGGGGACGACCGGGTGCACTACGGGCTCTTCCACGGTCACGGCAGGGTGACGGACGATCTTGGCGAGCTCGCCGAGCATGCGCCGCTCGGGTATTCCTCGGCCGGCGGCTACCGCCTGCGCACGGTGCCCGCGGCGCAGGTCGCGGCGAGCCTCGGCGGGGCGCCCGTATGCGGCGGCCGG
>DATCPV010000410.1:0-5727 GCA_036569885.1 Gaiellales bacterium
GGGCTATGACGAGGCGCCCGCCGAGGCCGTGGCCGCCGCCGACCGGCTCGGCTTTCCGCTCTTCACCATCCCCTACGAGGTGCCCTTCATCGCCATCACCGAGGCGGTCTTCACCCGCCTTTCGGACGCGCGTGTGGCGGAGACCGTGCAGCGGCTGGCGGGAGACCTGGTCGAAGCCGTGCTGGCCGGCGACGTCGGCCCCCGGGAGCTGCGTCGGCGGGCGCGGGCGTTCGGCCTCTCGGGCGCGCGGCCGATGGCGTTCGTCGCATTGCGGCCGGCAACCCCCGAGGCCGCTCCTCTGGCCCGCCTCGCCGAGGCGGCCGGGCGGTTCGGGCCTGCGGGCATCCGCGACGGCGTGGTCGCGGTGCTGATCGAGGCGGCGGGCGACGCCGAGGCCGAGCAGGCCGCCTCCGACCTTCTGCGCGAGACGGGCGCGGGCGCCGCCGGCGTGGGCCGCGTGCGCACGGAGCCGGCCGAGCTTTCAGCCAGCTTCGACGAGAGTCTCTACGCCGTCGAGGCGCGACCGGTGAACGGCACTCCGACGGTTGCCACGTTCCGCGATCTGGGCTCGATCCAGCTGCTCCTGTCGCTCGGCGACGAGCGCGGCGTCGAGCTCTATTGCGAGGCGATGCTGGGGCCGCTGCGCGCCCATGACGACCGCTACGGATCGGCCCTGATCGAGTCGCTCCAGGCCTACATCGAGGCCAACGGCCGCTGGGCCGACGCGGCGGGGGAGCTCGGTGTACACAGGCACACCCTGCGTTACCGGATCCGCAAGGTGGAGCAACTGACCGGGCGCAGCCCCGCCGACGCCCGCGACCGCCTCGAGCTGTGGCTGGCGTTGCGCGCCCATGAGCTGCAGGCGCGCCGCGCGCTGGAGCCCGTGCCGTGAGCCGCGTTGCGGTGGTGGGCGCGGGCGGGATCATCGGCCCGGCGATCGTGGCGACGCTGGCCGAGGAGGACGCCGTCTCCGAGATCGTCTGCCTCGACATGAACGGCGACCGCGCCGGCGAGGTGGCCTCGCTCCACGGCGGCGGCAAGGCCACCGGCGGAGCCCTCGACATCCGCGACGGCGAGGCGTCCGCGCGGGCGCTGGACGGCGCCACGGTGATGGTGAACACGGCCTCGTACCGCATCAACCTGGCCGCGATGGAGGCGGCGCTCGCGGCGAGGTGTCACTACGTCGACCTGGGGGGCCTCTTCCACGTCACCCTGGAGCAGGTGAAGCTGGATGCCCGCTTCCGCGATGCCGGGCTGCTGGCGGTCCTGGGGATGGGATCGGCCCCGGGCAAGACGAGCGTGATGGCCGCGCGCGCGGTCGAGCTTCTGGCCGGCCGGGTGGAGCGGATCGTGATCGGGGCCTCGGGCCGCGACCCCCAGCCGCCGCCGGGGCCGCTGGTCGCCCCGTATGCGGTCGAGACGATCCTCGACGAGTTGACGATGCCGAGCCCGGTCGTGCGCGACGGCGAGGTGCGCTTCCTCGCCGCCCGCACCCCTGCGGGAGTCGTTGCATTCGGCGACCCGGTCGGCCCGGCCGAGACGATCTACACGATCCACTCCGAGCAGGCCACCTTCGCCGACAGCTTCGGCGCCCGCGACGTGTCGTTCCAGCTTTCGCTCGACCCGAAATTCCTGGCCAAGGTCGACCTCCTGGCCGAGATCGGCCTCGCGTCGGCCGACCCCGTGGAGGTCGACGGAGGGACCGTGGCTCCACGGCGGGTGTTGCTCGCGCTGCTCGCGCGGCTGCCCCGCACCGAGCCCTCCCGGCAAACGGTCGGGGTGCACCGCATCGAGGCCTACGGCCCGTCGGGCGCCGCGGTCGTCGAGTGCGTCACCCGAGCCGTCGAGGGCCTCGGCTTCGGCGGCGGTATCGCCTCGACCGCCTGCCCGCCGGCCGTCGTCGCCGACATGATCTGCCGCGGCGAGCTGGAGGGCCGCGGCGTGCTTCCCAGCGAGCGGGCGGTCCCCTATGGGCCGCTCTTCGAGCGCCTCGAGCGCTTCGGCGTGACCGTGCGCGAGGAGCTGCGGCCGCCAGCCTGACGGTGGTCGCCGCCACGCTCAGCGGCTGAGGGTCGGGCCGGCGGGCCGTGGGTTGGGCGCCGGGTTCGCCAATTGGCGCTCGCCATGGATGCCGATTGGGGCACAGTCGGCGGCTGAGGGCCGGGCAGCCGGCCGACGAGGGGGCGGTACGTTGGCCAATTGGCGCTCACCATCGATGCCAATTGGGGCACGCTCGCCAGCTGAGGGCCGACGGGCGCCGGCCGGCGAGGGAGACGGTACGTCGGCCAATTGGCCGCTCACCCTCGATGCCAATTGGGCCACGCTCGCCGGCTGAGGGCCGAGGTCGCCGGCCGGCGAGGGAGGCGGTACGTCGGCCAATTGGCGCTCACCATCGATGCCAATTGGGGCACGCTCGCCGGCGGAGGGCCGACGGGCGCCGGCGGGCGTGGCAGACGCCCCAGTCAGCCAATTGACGCTCGCCATGGACGCCAATCAGGAGGCGTACGTGGGAGCGCCGAATCGGCCAATTGACATTCACCATGGACGCCAATTGGGAGACGCCGCCCCAACGGCCGGGGCGCCTCGCCGGTACCCGGTTTGACGGAACGGCGCCCGCGCCCCTATGCTGTGAGGCGATGACGAGCACCGCCCGTACAGAGAGGAACACTGCCCGCTCCCCGTTGAGCGGGCGTCCTGTCGGGCGCTCAACGGGTTCCCACCACCTGCTCGGCCTTCTCCTCCTCGCCCGTTAGGGCGATCGATTTGGCCTACGCGCCGCCTGCCGGCGCACACGCATTCGATCGACGGGAGAGTTGCGCTCTCCCCCAGCCGAGGAGGATCTTTCTGATGGCTTCACCCACGGACACCGTCCGCATCTTCGACACCACGCTTCGAGACGGCGAGCAATCGCCCGGCATCGCCCTGTCGGCTCCCGAGAAGATCGAGATCGCCAGGCAGCTCGCGCGGCTTGGGGTCGACGTGATCGAGGCCGGGTTCGCCATCTCCTCGCCCGGCGAGCGTGAGGGCATCCGCGCCGTCGGCCAGGCGGTCGACTGCGTTGTCGCATCGCTTGCCCGGACGAACATCGAGGACGTCGACGCGGCCATCGAGTCGCTGCAGGGCGCCCGCAACCCGCGCATCCATGTCTTCATCGCCACCTCCGACATCCACATGCAGCACAAGCTGCGCATGACCCGCGAGCAGGTCATCGAGGCCACCGATGCCGCGGTGCGCAAGGCCAAGGGGTTCTGCAGCGATGTCGAGTTCTCGTGTGAGGACGCCACCCGCACCGACGCCGAGTTCATGGCCGAGGTGGTGCGGGTCGCAATCGCCGCCGGCGCGACCACGATCAACATCCCCGACACGGTCGGCTACACCGTGCCCGAGGAGTACACCGAGATCCTGAACGGCCTCCGCGAGCGCGTGCCCGAGGTCGAGGGCGTGGTGCTGTCGGTGCACTGCCACAACGATCTCGGCCTGGCCGTGGCCAACAGCCTGGCCGGCGTCTGTGCCGGCGCACGCCAGGTGGAGTGCACCATCAACGGCATCGGCGAGCGGGCCGGCAATGCTTCGCTCGAGGAGATCGTGATGCTGCTGAAGACGCGGGCGCCGCGGTATGAGCTCCAGACGAACATCCACACCGAGGAGATCACCCGCACCTCGCGGCTGGTCTCGCGGCTAACCGGATACGTGGTGCAGCCGAACAAGGCGATCGTCGGGCGGAACGCGTTCGCGTACGAGGCCGGCATCCACCAGCACGGCGTCCTCGCCCACCGCCGCACCTACGAGATCATGGACGCCGAGTCGGTCGGCCTGCACGGATCCGACATCGTCCTGGGCAAGCACTCCGGCCGCCACGCGCTGCAGCAGGCGTTCGCCGACCTCGGGTTCACCATCGAGGGCGACGACCTGCGACGCGCGTTCGGGCGCTTCAAGGAGCTGGCCGACCGCAAGGGCAAGATCAGCTCGCTCGACCTCGAGGCGCTGGCCTCCGACTCGCTCCGCGAGCGCGAGGAGCCCTACCGGCTGGTGCGGCTGGCCATCTCCACGGTCACCGGCGAGACGGCCCGGGCCGAGGTCACCATCGAGAACGGCGGCGGCCCGCGCACCGCGGAGGGCACCGGCGACGGCCCCGTTGATGCGGCCTTCAGCGCCGTCAACCAGCTGCTCGAGCTGCAGGTGAAGCTGGTCGAGTACACGATCGGCGCGGTCACCGGCGGCGCCGACGCACTCGGCGAAGTGCGGGTCGTGGTCGACGTCGGCGGCAGGACGTTCGCCGGCCAGGCAGTATCCACAGACATCACCGAGGCCTCGGCCGAGGCGTACCTGCGGGCCTGCGCCCATGCCCGCATCGCGATAGAGCCCGAGCAGGACAAGGAGCTGATCGGAGTCTGATGACGGAATCCCGCCCAATCCCCATCGTCGCCTGCCTCGCCGGCGACGGCATCGGCCCCGAGGTGATGGCCGAGGCCGGCCGCGTGATCGACGCCGTCTCGGAGCTGTTCGGGGCGCGCATCCGGCAGGTGCATCTCCCGTTCGGCGGCGAGGCCATCGACCGCCACCGGGATCCCTTCCCGGCACACGTGCGGGCGGCGGTGAGGGCGTCGGATGCGGTGCTGCTGGGCGCCGTCGGCGGCCCCCGCTGGAACGCGGCCGCCCGGCGGCCCGAGCAGGGCCTGCTCGACCTGCGCAAGGAGCTCGACACGTTCGCCAACCTGCGGCCGGTGAGGCACGCCGACATCGACCTGATCGTGGTGCGGGAGCTGACGGGTGGGCTCTACTTCGGTGCCAAGGAGCTCGAGGACGACCGCGCCTCGGACACGTGCACCTACGACCGCGGCCAGATCGAGCGGGTGGCGCGATGGGCGTTCCGGCTGGCGCGGCGGCGCTCCGGGCGGGTGGTGTCAGTCGACAAGGCCAACGTGCTGGCGACGTCGAAGCTCTGGCGGCGTGTCGTGACCGAGCTCGGCGAGGCGGAGTTCGCCGACGTCGATCTGACCCACGAGCTGGTCGACTCCTTCGCGATGAACCTCGCGACCACGCCGCAGCGCTACGACGTGATCGTGACCGAGAACCTCTTCGGCGACATCCTCTCCGACCTCGCGGCCGCGGTCGGCGGTGGGCTCGGGATCGCGCCGTCGGCATCGCTCGGCGACGAGGCGCCGGGCGTCTTCGAGCCGGTGCACGGCTCGGCGCCCGACATCGCGGGCCAGAGTGAGGCCAACCCGATCGCGATGATCATGTCGGTGGCGATGATGTTCACCTACGGCCTGAACCGGCGCGACATCGGCCGCGCGATCACCGCCGCCGTCGACACGGTCCTCAGCGACGGGATCGTGACGGGCGACCAGGTGTCGGGCGGGCGCGTGTACGCCACCTGGGAGGTCGGCCAGGCCGTCTGCGACGCCCTGAGCATCCATGCCAGTGCAGCCGGGGAGTTCGCCGACCACCCTTTCGACGCCCACCTGGTGACCCGTGGATAGCCGGCGAATGACCGGCGCCGAAGCCGTCATCCGCTGCCTCGAGGCGGAGGGCGTGACCGATGTGTTCGGCCTGCCCGGCGGCGCCATCCTGCCGCTGTACGACGCGTGGGCGGAGCACGAGCACTCGATCCGCCACTACCTGGTGCGCCACGAGCAGGGCGCGGGCCACATGGCCCAGGGCTATGCCCGCGCGACCGGCCGGGTGGGCGTTGCGATCGCCACCTCGGGCCCCGGTGCGACCAAC
>DATCPV010000411.1:0-2102 GCA_036569885.1 Gaiellales bacterium
ACCAGGGACTGCTCGCCCAGGGGGTGCCGCCGGCTGATGCGGCCCGCATCTCGCACCTGCCGCCGGTCGGGCTGCTGTTCGCCTCATTCCTGGGCTACAACCCGATGCAGCACCTGCTCGGCCCGAACGTGCTGCAGCACCTTTCGCACGCCCACGCCTCGTACCTGACCGGGCGCACCTACTTCCCGAAGCTGATGTCGAAGCCGTTCTCGAGCGGCCTGGACGAGGCCTTCGACTTCGCGGTCGCCGCCTGCCTGATCGCCGCGGCCGCCTCCTGGCTGCGGGGTGGCAAGTACGTGCACGGCGTGGACGGGGAGCACGTGGCGCCCGTGGTGGCCTCGGCCGAGGGCGAGATGGCCCTCGCCGAGGGCGACTGACCGCCCGGTACCTCGCTCCGAGGCGACCGTATTATGGGGACGTGGACGAGACGCAAAAGCGCGCGTCCGACCCGGGATTCGCGAACGCTGTGGCGGCGTTGCGGGCGGCCTCGAGGATCGTCGTCGCAACCCACGAGAACCCCGACGGCGACGCGATCGGCTCGCTTGTAGCGGCGGCGGCCGGGCTGCGCCAGCTGGGCAAGGCCGTGCGCACCTATCTCGAGCCGTCCTCGTCGATCCCGAGTGAGCTGCGCCTGCTGGACGTGACCGGCCTCGAGCGGCACCTGGACGAGTCCGAGCTCGGTTCCTGGACGCTGCTCGCCCTCGACTGCGCCACGATGCGCAGGCTGGGCCGCGGGCACCGGGGCGTGGTCGAGGCTGCCGCGACCGTCATCGACATCGACCACCACTACGACAACACGCGCTTTGGCGCCATCAACCTGATCGACGGCTCGGCTTCCTCGACCGCCGAGATCCTGCTCGACGTGCTCGAGGCGCTGGGTGTCGAGCTGACGCCGGACATCGCCCAGTCGCTCTACGTCGCGCTCGTCACCGACACGGGCCGCTTTCAGCAGCGCACGACCGGCGCCAACGCGCTGCGGATGGCGGCTCGCCTGGTGGACGCGGGCGTCGACATCCAGCGCGTCTACCAGCGCGTGTTCGAGACCGTCCCGCTGCGTAAGCTGCGCCTGCTCGGCCGCGTCATCGACCACCTCGTCCTGTACGAGGACGGCCGCGTGGCGATCTCGCAGCTTGACCGAGCCGACTTCGCCGAGCTGGGCGCCGCAGAGTCGGACACCGAGGGCCTCGTCGACCACCTGCGGGCGATCGCGGGCGTCGAGGTCGCGGCTCTGATCCGCGAGCCGCCGCTCGTGGCGGTCGGCGTGGCCTCCCCAAACCGCGTGTCACTGCGATCGCGCGGCGGCATCGACGTGTCCGAGATCGCCCGCAAGGTCGGCGGCGGCGGCCACAAGCAGGCGGCGGGCTTCTCGCACGCCGGCGACCTCGCCTCGATCCACCGCTTCATCACGGGCGAGGCAGCCGAGCGCCTGCAGACCGTCGTGTCCTGAATAACCGGTGCCTGGCACCGGTTATTCACCCACCCTGGCGGTGGTGGTGGTGCGCCAAACGGGGTCAGACCCCTTTTGGCGCAGCGGAAGAGCGTGGTGTTCTGACCGTTCGCGCCCACGGCCTTGGCCGTGAATACCCGGTGCCAGGCACCAAATATTCATCCACCTACAGGTGGAAGTGGGCGCCCATCGGGCTCGCCGTGCAGGCGTTGTTCGCGCACGGGACGCCGAGCATCCGCTCCCACACACGCAAGGCGCTGTAGTCGTTCAGGGCGGCTGACGAGTGGGTGTGCGGCGTCGAGGGGCTGATGACGATGAAGGGCAGCGGCGTCGAGACCGTGTCGCCGTTGCCGCCCGTGTCGAACCAGATGAAGACCGCGGTATGGCCGGCCGTGTATGGCGCGTGGGTGAGGATGCCCGCCGGGCCCTCGAGGAAGTTCGTGAGCCACGCGCTCGCCTGAGCCGGCGTTCCCGTCTCCATGTCGCTCATCTGATCGGGCGCGATCCAGACGAACTTGCGCTTGGTCGCCCCGAACGTCGCCGGCAGCGGGAGCGCGTCGGCGGCACATGTCGCCGCGGAGATGCGGGTGTAATACAGCGCGGGAAGGTGCCTGGTGACGTAGTTGCCCGAGTTCGTCTTCGCGCAGTTCGACGG
>DATCPV010000412.1:0-3550 GCA_036569885.1 Gaiellales bacterium
GCACCCGCCTGGGCGGTCACGAGCTCGAGCCGCGTGGGCTCGGTGATCACCGCCCAGTCGCCCGTGCAGCCGGCCCGGATCGCCGCCAACATGCCGGCGCCGCCGTCCTCCTCGCCGGGCACCGTCAGGAGCATCGCCTCGCCCGCCAGCTCGACACCGGCCTCGCGGATCGCACGCAGCGCCGCCAGGCCGGCGACGACGCCGCCCTTCATGTCACACGCGCCGCGGCCGTACAGCACGCCGTCGTCGATCCGCGGCCGAAACGGCGGCGACGACCACCCGAGCTCGTCGCCCGCGCCCACGACATCCACGTGGCCGGCGATCAACACCCTCCGTCCGGCGGCGTCGCCCGTGAGCCTCCCGACCACCACGGGGTGGGTGTCGCGCGCGACCTCGACGCCGGGGAAGTCGGGATCGGCGACAAGATCGATGGCGGGCGTGTCGACTCGCTCGACGTCGAGGCCCGCCGTCGTCATCCGCAGGGCGACCTCGGTCTGCACCTCGCCCTCGTTCCCGGTCAGGCTCGGGATCGCCACGAGCGCGGCCAGGTCGTCGGCGACGCGATCGCGGTCGACGTTCGCCACCGCGGCCAGCTCGGCCGGGCTCAGGTTCTTCATCCGCGCAGGATCGGCCGGCTGATGCAGGTGGGGCCGCCGGATCCGTTGATGCACACCTCGTCACCGGGGAACGTGTGGACCTCGCAGCCGCGATCGAGCAGCGCGCGCTGCGTCACCGGGTTGCCCTCGACCATCACGACCACGCCGGGCCGCACCGTCAGGATGTTGCAGCCCTGGGTCACGAGCTCCGCCTCGGGCACCGGCACGAGCTCGACCGAGTGCTCGCCCAGGAGCTCGTGCAGTCCGGCCGGGAGCTGCGGAAGGAACACGACCGCCAGGTCGTCGGAGATCGGGGAGATCACCGACAGCAGGTGCAGGCATTCGGCCGGGCCGTTTGCGTAGGGCACGTCGAAGACGTGCACGTCGCCGCCGACGAGCTCGCGCAGCCGCCCTGTCCCGGCATCGTTCGTGCGCAGCGAGCGGCCGATGCAGAAGATGTCGGGGCGCAGCCAGAACGTGTCGCCGCCGTCGGCGGTGGCGGGCGCTTCGAGCCGCCCGAGCACGGGGATGTCGTGCTCCAGAGCCCACGCCTCGACCGCCGCCTCCTCGCCCCGCCGCGTCGGCTTGCCCGAGCGCAGCGCGATCGCGCCGCGGTCGGTGACCAGGGCCGGGTCGAAGGTGTAGACGAGGTCGGGGCTCGACGTCTCGGCCTCGAGCTGGTGGACGTTGACACCCAGTCCGGCCAGGACGGTGCAGAAGGCGTCGTGCTGGCGGCCGGCCTCGGTCAGGTCAACAGGGTGCAGGAATCCGTGGGCGGGATTCTCGTACGCGCGGCCGAAGGCATCGCCGGGGCGCTTCACCAGCACCTCGTGGAGGGCGGTGGTCATGCTCTGGGCGCCGAAGCGGCGCGTCTGTGGTGCTGCGGTCTGTGCCATGTGTCGCAGACTAGACTCTGCAGGGTGTCAGAGGAGCATGACTACCGGACGGAATACAACGAGGCCGTCCGCCGTGCCATCGCCGGCGACGTCGGCTTCTACCGCGATTTCGACCGCCATCGCCAGGAGACGGTGTGGCGGCTGCTCTCGAGCGACCGCCAGGCGCTGCTGCGGTTCTGCCAGCGCCAGGGGATCTCGGTCGGCCGGATGGAGACGATGCAGACCCTCAAGAGCCCCAAGCCGCTGCTGCAGCTGATCGCCCACGGCCACGACGCCGACACCGTCGCCCGCTGGGCCCGCCGCGCCTAATTTGGTGGCTCCCTGGCTCATCGTCGTCGACTTCGACGGCACGATCACCGAGCGCGACACGCTCGACGCCGTGCTCGAGCGCTACGCCCCCGACGCCTACGAGGCGGCCGAGCGCGGCCTCCAGGCGGGCGAGCTGACCCTGCGCGAGTGCATGTCGATGGAGTTTGAGCCGGTACGGGGCGACCACGACGCGATCGTCGCCGAGGTGGTCGATGCCGCCCGCATCCGGCCCGGCTTCCCGGGGTTCGTGCAGGCGGCCGAGGCCGGCGGACACCGCGTGGTGATCGTCTCGGGAGGGTTCGAGTCGATCATCCGCCCGATCCTCGCCCAGGCGGGCGCCGGCCACCTGCCGCTGATCGCCCACGAGGCCCGCTTCACGTCCGAGGGCACGACGCTCGAATTCCGGCATGGCGAGGACTGCGAGGTGTGCGGGCAGGAGTGCAAGCGCTCGGTCGTGGACGAGCTGCGCAACGGCCATCCCGTGGCCTACATCGGCGACGGCTACTCGGATCGCTGCGCGGCGACCGCCGCCGACCGTCGCTTCGCCCGCCGCTCGCTGGCGCGCGACCTCGAGCGCTTGGGGCTCGATTTCACGCCGTTCGACGACTTTCACACTGTGCGCGAGGCGCTGCTGGGGCCGGGCCCGGCGTAGGGCCCGGCCCCAGCGAACGTCACCTCAGTCGCCCGAGGACAGACCGGCCTCGATCCGCGCGAGCTCCTCGTCGGAGCCCATCCGGATCGGGCCCTTGAACCAGTTCTTGGCCGAGATCACCCACCATCCCGCGAACAGGATGAAGGCGCCGCCGACCGTCAGCGGGGCGTAGTTGACGTCGATCCAGTTGACCTGCAGGAAGTAGTGGTTCCCGGACGCCTTGCCGGGGATCCCGTCGGGGAACAGCGGCAGCAGGAACAGGATGCAGATCAGGGCGATCCAGACGATCGCCAGGGGGTCGATCCAGCGGTAGTGCTGGCCGAGGTGCCAGGCGCCGCGCTCGAAGCTCTCCCCCTTGCGGTACCGCAGGATGATCGGCAGCACGAACGCGATGTAGAGGCCGATGACGGCCACAGAGGTGCCCACCGCGTAGCCGACGACGGGGTTCTTCAGTGTCGGCAGCATGAGCGCCCATGCGAGCACGGCGATCGCCCACACCGAGTTCACCGGCACCCGCTCCTTGGGTGACACCTTGCGCCACATGCGGTGACCCGGGATGGCCCCGTCGCGGCTGAACGCGAACATCATCCGTGACGCCGACGTCACCGATGCCAGGCCGCAGAAGAACTGGGCCAGGCAGGCGATGAAGAGCAGGAACTCGGCCCATTTGGTGCTCATCGCGTTCTGCCAGATGTACTGCACCGCGAACGTGTACTGCAGCGCGGTGTTGGACACGGGGCCCGGGATCGCGAAGGTGACGGCCACGAGCAGGATGAACCCGAAGATGACCGACACGACGACCGACATGACCATGCCGATGGCGGCCGACCGGGAGGCATTGCGAGTCTCCTCGCTCATGTGCGCGGAGGCGTCGTAGCCCGTGATCGTGTACTGGGCCATGAGTAACCCGATCCCGAAGACGAACCAGAACACGGGACTGGCGAAGCTGTGCCCGGAGAAGCCCGAGAAGTTCTCGGTGTCGGTGAACACGAAGCTGACCGACTTGTGATGGTCGGGGACGACGATCAGCACGCCGACGATCACCAGTACCCCGGCCATGTGCCACCAGGCCGAGATGTTGTTGATCTGTGCCAGCA
>DATCPV010000413.1:0-6437 GCA_036569885.1 Gaiellales bacterium
GGGCACCACCTCGGGCTGCGGCCGCGGCGCCAGCGGCGCGGGCCCGGCCCGGAACATGCGCGGGTCGGCGGCGGCGCGCTCGGTCAGCCAGCGCGCGGCGGCGGCGAAGCGGCGGTATTGCATCAGCCGGGCGAGCAGCTCGGCCTCGGCCCGCTCGGCCGTGTAGGGCTCCTCCTCGTCCTCCTCGCCCGGGAACAGCAGCCGTACCTTGATCTCGAGCAGGGCGGCGATCAGCACCAGGAACTCGCTGGCGGACTCGAGGTCGAGCACGCCGTCGTCGTAGGCATGCTCGATGTAGGTCAGCACGACCTCGGCGATCGGGAGCTCGGCCAGCTCGATCTCCTCGCGCATGACCAGCGCGAGCAGCAGGTCGAACGGGCCCTGGAACACGTCCAGGTCGAGCATCAGGTCGGAGACGATCATGAACGCCCCATTCTAGGCCGGTCTGCGGATGCGCCCGGTGCCGTCACACCAGGGCGGCCGCGCCCAGGAGCGCGCGCGCCTCGGCCAGGAAGTCGCTCTCGGGACGCACCCGGAACCCCGGCCCCAGCCGCAGCATCTTCGACCCGGCCGACGTGTGCACCTCGAGCTCGACCGGCGCCGGGCCGGGGTACTCGCCGATCAGCGTCTTCAGCTCGTCCATGACGCCGGCACCGACCACCCTCGCGTCCACCGAGAGCCGCACCACCTCCTGGTCGGGGACGGCGTCAAACGGCGTCACCTCGAGCGCCCTCAGCTTCACCTCGCCCTCGGAGCGGCGGTCGACCTTGGCCTTGATCAGGACGATCGCGTCCGGCCGCAGCGAGTCCCGGCAGATCTCCCACGTGTTTGCGAACACCAGCACCTCGACAGTGCCCGACATGTCGTCGATCTCGGCCACCGCCATCTGGTCGCCGCGCTTGGTCATCAGCTGGCGCAGTCCGGACACGATGCCGCCGACGGTGACCGTCTTGCCGTCGGGCAGGTCGGCCAGCGCCTTCAGCGGCACGTCCACCTTGCGGGCGAGCTGGTCGCGGAGGGGGGCGAGCGGATGGCTCGAGACGTACAGCCCGAGCACCTCCTTCTCGCGCCGCAGGAGCTCGTCGCGCGGCCACTCCTCGAGGCCCACCGGCGAATGGCTGCGCGCAGCGGGGCCGGAGCCGTTCGTTCCCATCTCCTCGAGGTCGAAGATCGAGCCCTGCCCGACCAGGGCGTCCGCCTGGGTTTTCTGGCCGTTCGAGAGCGCCCGCTCGAGCACCTCGGTCATGCCCATCCGGGTGGCGCCGGTGGAGTCGAGCGCGCCGCACGCCACCAGGCTCTCGAGCATGCCCCGGTTGACGACCGACTGGTCGACCCGCTCGCAGAAGTCCCAGATCGACTCGATCGGGTGCGCCTCGCGGGCCGCGATGATGGCCTGCACGGCGCCGTCGCCGACGCGCTTGACCGCGGACAGGCCGAAGCGGATGCGGCCGTCGACGACGGTGAAGTCCGACCGGCTCGTATTGACGTCGGGCGGGAGCACCTCGAGCCCCATGTCGGCGCACTCCGTGACGTAGTACGGCACCCGGTCCTTGGTCGACATCACCGACGAGATCAGCGCGGCCATGTACTCGGCGGGGTAGTTGGCACGCAGATAGGCGGTGCGGTAGGCGATGAGCGCGTAGCAGGCGGCGTGGGCCTTGTTGAAGGCGTAGTCGGCGGCGACCTCGATCTTCGCCCACAGCGACCGGCCGACGGCCTCCGATGCGCCGCCGCGGGCACAGCCCTCGATGAACTTCTCCTTGAGCGACGCCATCAGGCTCTGGATCTTCTTGCCGATCGCCTTGCGCAGGTCGTCGGCCTCGATGGGGGTGAACCCGGCGACCGCCTTGGCGATCTCCATGAACTGCTCCTGGTAGATGCAGATCCCATGGGTGCTCTCGAGCAGCGGCTTCAGGCGTTCGTCCTCGTACGTCACGCGGCCGGGGTTTGCCTTGTTGCGCGCGTACTCGGGGATGTTCTGCATCGGGCCAGGCCGGTACAGCGCGTTCAGGGCGATTAGATCCTCGAACTCCGTCGGCTTGACCTGCCGCAGCGCCTCGCGCATGCCTGACGACTCGAACTGGAACACGCCCGTCGAGTCGCCGCGGGCCATCATGTCGTAGGTCGGGCGGTCGTCGAGGGGCAGCGCATCCATGTCGAGCCGGATGCCGCGGGACTGCTCGATCACCTCGACGGCGCGGTCGATCACGTCGAGGTTGCGCAGCCCGAGGAAGTCCATCTTGAGCAGCCCGAGCGCATCCACGTCGCCCATCGAGAACTGGGTCACGACCTCGGCGTCGGGCCCCTTCTGCTGGAGCGGCAGGTACTCGGTCAGCGGCCGGTCGCCGATGACGACGGCGGCGGCGTGGATGGAGTCGTTGCGCACGACGCCCTCGAGCGGCAGCGCCATGTCGACGATCTTCCTGGTGATCTCGTCGCTGTCGTACGACCGGCGCAGCTCGGCCCCCGGCTTCATGCACGACTCGAACGTCACCTTCGGCACCTCGGGCACGAGCTTGGCGATGCGGTCGACCACGCCGTAGGGGATGCCCATCACGCGGCCGGCGTCCTTGATCGCCGCCTTGGGCTGCATCTTGCCGAACGTGATGATCTGGGCGACGTTGCGGCGTCCATACTTCTCGGCCACATAGTTGATGACCCGCTCGCGGCCCGCAACGGCGAAGTCGACGTCGACGTCCGGAAGCGTCTTTCGGCCCGGGTTCAGGAAGCGCTCGAAAAGGAGCGAGTAGCGGATCGGGTCGAGATCGGTGATGTGCAGGCAGTAGGCGACCAGCGAGCCGGCCGCGGAGCCTCGCCCAGGGCCCACGGAGACGCCGTCGGAGCGGGCGAAGCGGATGAAGTCCCACACGATCAGGAAGTAGTCGGGGAAGCCCATCTCCTCGATCGTGCGCAACTCGAACTCGAGCCGGTTGCGCAGCTCTGGCGTCTCGGCCCCGTATCGCTCCCGCAGCCCGGCCTCGGCCAGCTCGCGCAGATAGGCGACGGCCGTCTTGCCGTCGGGGACGTCGAACCTGGGCAGGTGCACCGCATCGAGGTCGATGTGCGCGTTGCACCGGTCGGCGATCTCGACCGTGCGCCGGAGCATGTCCTCGCCCCACGGCTGGGCCATCAGCCCGTACATCTCCTGGGGGCTCTTCAGGTAGAAGCCGTGGTTCGAGAACCGGAACCGGTTCGGGTTATCGAGCGTGTCGTTGGTCTGGATGCACAGGAGGGCCTCGTGCGGGACGGCGTCGGCCGCGGTCAGGTAGTGCACGTCGCCCGTGCCGACCAGTGGCAGCCCTGCGTCAGTGGCCAGGGCCGCCAGCCGCGGGTTGATGCGGGTCTGGATGTCGATGCCGCCGTCCTGCAGCTCGACGTACACCTGATCGCGCCCGAAGACGCCGACGAGGGTGTCGAGCTCGCGGCGGGCGAGACTCTCGTCGCTGTCGACGAGCGCCTTGCAGACACGGCCGGACAGGCATCCCGAAAGCGCGATGATGCCCTCGCTGTGCGCCGCCAGCTGCGCGAGGTCGACGCGCGGGCGGTACCAGTAGCCGTCGAGATAGGCGGCCGAGACCAGCCGGACGAGGTTGTGATACCCGGCGGTCGTCTCGGCCAGGAGGGTCAGGTGGGCGCGGCGCTCCTTCTGGATGCGGACGGCGTGGTCGTCCACCACGTACATCTCACAACCCAGGATCGGCTTGACCCCGACCTTGGCGGCCGCCCGCGAGAGCTCCACCGCCCCGGCCATCGAGCCGTGGTCGGTGAGGCCGACCGCCGACATTCCGAGCTCGGCCGCCTTTGCCACGAGCGGGTCGATCCTGCACGCGCCATCGAGGATCGAGTACTCGCTGTGGACGTGCAGATGGACGTACGGCTGAGTCTCGGGCACGGGGTTGCCAGTCTAACGAGCGGGGGCGACGGAGCCTGGCCCGCCGGCGCGTCGCCGCAGCTGGCATTCACGCTGCGCGTGGGGGATTCAGTCCGGGTCGGCGGTGCGGTGGCGCGAGGCCAGCACCGCGGCGCCCGCGACCGCTGCGGCGGCCCCGCCGACGATGGGGATCATCAGGCGCCGGCGGGGGCGGGTCGGCGTCGGCATCATCTCGCGCGCCTTGCGGCGCACCACCCGCTTGGCGACGCGGCTCGCGATCAGGTATGTCGCATATCCGATGGCTGCTTTGCGCTTGTTCAGCATGGCGGAACTGTACCCGAACACGGCACTAACGAATACCACGTTTCGGCGAGCCGCAGATCGCCCCGATCGGTCGATGATCCCGCCATGAACCTCGACGACACCGCCCTCGACCAGCCCCAGGTCGACGAACGCTTTGTTGACGACTGGATCCGGTTTGGGATCTCCGAGCTCGAGGCGTATCTGCAGAAGTACGCCCGGTTCGACGCGTTCTGCACCCGTCGCGACACCCCCCTGCCCGGCTGAGCCCCCGCCCAGGCAGCAAGGCCTAGCCTGCCGGCAGTGCCAGTTTGCGCGTCTTTCGCACCGGCCGCACCATGCCGCCCGCGATCCACGCATCGATCTCGTCGAAGAGCTCGCTGACGAGGTCGGACTGGGTGACCTTGCGCAGCACCTGGCCGTGGGCGTAGATGAACCCCGCGTCGCGGCCGCCCGCGATCCCGAAGTCGGCGTCGCCGGCCTCGCCGGGGCCGTTCACCGCGCAGCCCATCACGGCCACCTCGA
The DNA here is from genome assembly GCA_036569885.1 of Gaiellales bacterium. Classification (GTDB taxonomy): domain Bacteria; phylum Actinomycetota; class Thermoleophilia; order Gaiellales; family JAICJC01; genus JAICJC01. The sequence continues at coordinate 4,697 of DATCPV010000413.1, forward strand.
ACACCTCTTCGTAGCGCTCCAGCCGCTCGGACACGCGCTCGGTGAGCTCCAGCACGTCGACGTTCGTGCGCCCGCACGACGGGCACGCGATCAGCACCGGCCCCTTGTGGCGCAGGCCCAGGACGCGCAGGATCTCCCACGCAACCTTGACCTCCTCCACCGGGTCGGCCGTCAGTGACACCCGCATCGTGTCGCCGATCCCGTCCATCAGCAGGCTGCCCATCCCGATCGCGCTCTTGACGGTGCCGGTGAAGGCCGGCCCCGCCTCGGTCACCCCCAGGTGCAGCGGATAGGGCACCTGCTCGGCCAGCCGCCGGTAGGCCTGGATCATCACCGGCACCGACGAGCTCTTGACCGAGATCTTGAACTCGCGGTAGTCGAGCCGCTCGAGCAGCCGCACCTCTTCGAGCGCCGCCTCCACCAGGGCGCCGGCCGGATCGTTCGTGGCGTACTGGCGCAGGTGATCGGGCAGGGAGCCCGAGTTGGCCCCGATGCGCATCGCGATGCCCGCGGCCTTGGCGCTCGAGACGACCTGCTCGACCTTGTCCGGGCCGCCGATGTTCCCCGGGTTGATCCGCACCGCGGCCACCCCCGCGTCGATCGCCCGCAGCGCGAGCGAGGCGTTGAAGTGGATGTCGGCGATCACCGGGAGCGGCGAGCCCGCTACGATCGCCGGCAGCGCGTCGGCGTCGGGCCTCCCCGGCACGGCCACCCGGGCCAGCTCGCAGCCCGCATCGGCCAGCCGCCGGATCTGGGCCAGCGTGGCCTCGGCGTCGTGTGTCTCGGTGAGCGTCATCGACTGCACCACGACGGGCGCCCCGCCCCCAACGGGCACGCCACCCACGCGGATCTGCACCGAAGACGCCATCGTCCTCAGGATACCCTCGAGGGGGCCGAGGAGTAGATGGTTGGTCGGTGTCTCCGTGGTGTCCAGGGCGGCGAGAACCGAGCATCGCAAGGACGCAGGGAGCGTTCATACCGGTGCTGTATGGGCGCGACCGAGGACGCAGCGAGGCGAAGGTTCGCAGGCGCAGCCCCACCAACCGCCGCACGTCTCCAAACCGGTGTGCGGCCTGGCCCGCGAGAGATACCGATCAACCATCTCTAGTGCGGCTGCGAGTTGAGGATGCTCGAGAGGTCGTTCTGGAGCCCGACCACGAAGATCAGCGCCATCAGCATGATGCCGAGCACCGACACCCGCTCGAACACGACGCGCGACACCATCTTGCCGCGGATCTGCTCGAGCGCGATCAGGAACATGTGGCCGCCGTCGAGGGGCAGGAACGGCAGCACGTTGAAGATGGCGAGCGAGAGCGAGATGAACGCAAGCAGCACCAGATAGTCGGTGATGCCGGCCTGCTCCGCCTGCGCCGAGTACCGCACGATGCCGACCGTCGAGTGCAGCTGTGAGCGCCCGCTCGGCGTCACGATCTCGCCGAGGGCGCGCACCGTTCCGGTCGTCAGCGTCCACATCTCGCTGCCCGCGAACGTGGGCGCGTGCGTGAAGGAGTACGGCCGGTTCGTGGTCCCGAAGCTGAAGCCGAGCCGGTAGGCACCGTCGATGACCTTGCTGTGCTCCGTGCGCAGCGTGACACGGTGGCCGTGGCGGATCACGACCAGGGACACGTCGCCGCCCTTGGTGCGGGTGATGGTGTTGCGGATGCCGGTCACCCCGAGGTGGCGGCCGTTGATCGAAACGACCCGGTCGCCGGACTGAAGCCCGGCCGCTGCTGCCGGCGAC
>DATCPV010000414.1:0-3061 GCA_036569885.1 Gaiellales bacterium
TCTTTGTCATGTTCGAGATCGGGAGCTCACTCAGGGAAGCCCGTGAACGCAGGAGCCTGAGCTACGGCCAGGTCGAAGCGGACACGGCTATCCGCACGCGCTATATCCGCGCGCTCGAGGACGAGGACTTCCACATCCTGCCCGGCCCGACGTATGCGAAGGGCTTCCTGCGGGCCTACGCGGAGTACCTCGGCCTCGACGGCCAGCCGTTCGTGGACGAGTTCAACTCCCGCCACCACGACCCCCGCGGGGCCATCGAGCACCAGCCGATCACGTCCCGGCCACGGTCACGCCCGCAGCAGCGGCGGCGCCAGCGGCGCGAGTCGAACCTGATCATGATCGCGCTCGCGGCCATCGTGGCGGTGTCGTTCCTGGTCGTGCTGGCCCTGCGTTTCCCGCCGCAGCAGACGGCCGCGTACAACACGAACACCGGCACAACGAGCTCGACCAAGACCCCCGCCACGAGCACCGTCCCCAGCCACGGCCCCTCAGGCGCGTCGAAGCGGTTCCGGGTCACGCTCACGCTCAGCGCGAGCACCTGGGTCGAGGCGACCACCGGGTCGCCGAACGGGCCGGCCGTCATCGCCGCCGGCGGCCTCGACCTCGGGGCCCCGCACGGCCTCACGGTCGACCCGGCCAGCCATCCCACCATCACGTTCTCCTCGCGGAAGGCGATCTATCTCGCGCTGGGCGCCCCGGGCAACGTGACGCTCGCAATCGACGGCCGCCAGGTGTCGCTGCCCAACGTGGCCTCGCCGCACCGGGTGCGCCTGAACGCCTCGGGCGCGCATCCGGCTTGAGCAGGCCTGCCGCCTCCATCCTGCTCACGGGCAACGAGCTCCTGCGCGGGGTGATCGCCGACCAGAACGGGTCGTATCTGGCAGCCGCCCTCGAAAGGCAGGGCTTCTCGGTGCGGCGCACGCTGGTGGTGGGGGACGATCTCGAGGACATCCGGGCGGGACTGCGTCTGGTGCTCGAGTCCTCCGATCTCGTCGTGACATCGGGCGGCCTCGGGCCGACCCACGACGACCGCACGGTCGAGGCGCTCGCGCAGGTTGCCGGGGTCGAGCTCGGGCTCGACCCCGAGGTGCTGGCCCGGATCGACCGGTGGACAGACCAGGTCGCCGTGCGCTACGGGCTCGACCGCGACCGGTTCGACGCGGGCAACCGCAAGCAGGCGCAGATTCCTGCGGGCGCCGAGGTGCTGGGCATCGCCGGCACGGCACCGGGGCTCGTGATGACGATCGGCACAGCCCGGGTGGTCGTCCTCCCGGGCGTCCCGTCCGAGCTGCGGCGGCTGTGGGCAATGGCCCCCGATCATCCCTCGCTCGGGCCGCTGTTCGCCCGCTCCGAGCCACGGCAGCGGTGGCTGATCCGCACCTACGGGATCGGCGAGTCGCACGTCGCCGACCTGTTCGCCGCGGCCGGCGGCGACCCGCCCGGTGTCGAGACGGGCATCTGCGCGCGCAACTTCGAGATCGAGATCGACATCCGCGCCGAGGCGGACGCGGCCACGCCCGCCGCCGCGCTGGCCGAGCGGATGACCGCCGGCCTGGGCGAGTACGTGTTCGCCACCGACGAGCGGCCGCTCCCCGAGATCGTGCTCGACCTGCTGCGGGCCCGCGGCTGGACGGCCGCCACGGCCGAGTCGTGCACCGGCGGGATGGTGGCCGCGCGCCTGACCGACATCGCCGGCAGCTCCGAGGCATTCGTGGGCGGGGTGGTGGCCTACTCGGACGGGCTCAAGCAGCGGCTCCTGGGTGTTCCGGCCGATCTGCTCGCCCGCCACGGTGCAGTCAGCCCCGAGGTTGCGCAGGCCATGGCCACCGGCGCCCGGGAGCGCCTGGGAACCGATGTGGCCGTGTCCGTGACCGGGGTCGCGGGCCCCGGCGGCGGCAGCGAGGAGAAGCCGGTCGGGCTGGTGTACCTGCACGTCTCGTCCCCTGCGGGGGAGGACGAACGCCGGATGGACGTGCCGGGCGGCCGCGACATCGTCCGCGCGCGGGCGGCCACGGCGGCTCTGCAGATGCTGCGTGCGCACGTCGTGGCAGCTTCGGCGCACGTACGGCCTTGAACCGCGTCCGACCGGCCCTCTAGTATCTACGAACATCTGTTCGGGATCCGGCACGTACGTCGGCCCCGGCTGCGACAATACGAGCGGCGCGCCGTGGGGACGCGCCGAGAGGAAGGTGGAGAGACGCATGGAGCGAGATAAAGCCCTCGAGGCCGCAGTCAGCCAGATCGAGCGCCAGTTCGGCAAGGGCGCGATCATGAAGATGGGAGACTCCCCGGCGGTGGCGATCGACGCCGTCTCGACGGGCGCGCTCTCGCTCGACGTCGCCCTGGGCATCGGCGGCCTGCCGCGCGGCCGTGTGTGCGAGGTGTTCGGGCCGGAGTCTTCAGGCAAGACGACGCTGTGCTACCACGTGATCGCCGAGGCCCAGCGCCGCGGAGGACTGGCCGCGTTCATCGATGCCGAGCACGCCATGGACCCGGCGTACGCCCGCCGCATCGGCCTCAACGTCGACGACCTGCTGCTGAGCCAGCCCGACAACGGCGAGCAGGCGCTCGAGATCGCCGAGCTCCTGATCCGGTCGGGTGCGCTGGATGTGCTCGTGATCGACTCGGTGGCCGCGCTCGTGCCCCGGGCCGAGATCGAGGGCGAGATGGGCGACTCCCACGTCGGCCTGCAGGCCCGCCTGATGAGCCAGGCGCTGCGAAAGATCGCCGGCACGCTCAATCGCACCGGCACGATCTGCATCTTCACCAACCAGCTGCGCGAGAAGATCGGGGTCATGTTCGGGTCGCCCGAGACGACCCCGGGCGGCCGGGCGCTCAAGTTCTACTCGTCGGTGAGGCTCGACATCCGCCGCATCGAGACCCTCAAGGAGGGCACTGAGGCGGTCGGCAACCGGGTGCGCGTGAAGGTGGTCAAGAACAAGGTGGCCCCTCCGTTCAAGCAGGCCGAGTTCGACATCGCCTATGGAGAGGGCATCTCGTGGGAGGGATCCGTGCTCGACGTCGCGCTGGAGCACAAGCTGATCCAGAAGGCCGGCTCGTA
>DATCPV010000415.1:0-4140 GCA_036569885.1 Gaiellales bacterium
ACTTCACCCTGTTCCACGAGTGACTTACCCGGCGGCGAGCTCCTCTCGCGCCGCCACGAACTGATCAAGCGCGAAATCGATGTCGGCGGCCGTGTGGGCCGCCGACATCTGCGTGCGTATGCGGGCCGTCCCCTGGGGCACGACGGGGTAGGAGAAGCTGACCGCGTAGACGCCGCGGCGGATCAGCCCATCGGCCAGACGGCCGGCGCGGGCGGCGTCGCCGATCATCACGGGCACGATCGGGTGTGAGCCCGGCAGGATCTCGAAGCCGAGCTCGCTGATCCGTGTCCGGAAGCGGGCCGTGTTCTCGGCCAGCCGCGTGCGCAGCTCGCCGGAGCCCTCGATCAGCTCGAGCGCGCACAGGCTGGCCGCTGCGATCGGCGGGGCCAGGCTGTTCGAGAACAGGTAGGGGCGGGAGCGCTGGCGCAGCAGCTCGACCACCTCGGCGCGGGCGGCCACGTATCCGCCGCTGGCCCCGCCCATCGCCTTGCCGAGGGTGCCGGTGATGATGTCCACGCGGCCCATCACGTCGTGCAGTTCGTGGGTGCCGCGGCCGTTTGCGCCGACGAAGCCGACCGCGTGGGAGTCGTCCACCATGACGATGGCGTCATGGCGCTCGGCCAGGTCGCAGATCTCGGGCAGCTGCGCGAAGAAGCCGTCCATCGAGAACACGCCGTCGGTCGCGATCAGGCGGTGGCGGGCGTCGGCCGACTCCTCCAGGCGCGCCTCCAGCTCGTCCATGTCGCCGTTAGCAAACCGCAGCCGGCGGGCCTTGCACAGGCGGATACCGTCGATGATCGACGCATGGTTGAGGGCATCGGAGATGACCGCGTCGTCGGGGCCGAGCAGCGCCTCGAACAGCCCGCCGTTGGCGTCGAAGCAGGAGCCGTAGAGGATTGCGTCCTCGCTGCCCAGGAACGTCGCCAGCCGCCGCTCGAGCTCGCGGTGCACCTCCTGGGTGCCGCAGATGAACCGCACCGAGGCCATCCCGTAACCCCACCGCTCGAGCGCCTCGTGGGCCGCCGCGACGATGTCGGGATGGTCGGCGAGGCCGAGGTAGTTGTTGGCGCAGAGGTTCAGCACCTCGCCGCGGTCGGTGACGCGGACGTGGGCCGACTGCGGCGTCTCGATGACGTGCTCGCCCTTGTAGAGCCCGGCCGCGCGCAGCTCGTCGAGCCGGCCCCTCAGGTCGTCGCGCAGGGAGGCGTCCATTGCTACGCCACCGTCCAGTCGAGCACGACCTTGCCGGACTGGCCCGAGCCGGCGACAGCGAAGCCCTCGGCGAACTCGGTGTAGGGCAGCCGGTGGGTGATCACGGCGGCGATGTCGAGCCCGGACTGCAGCATCACCGTCATCTGATACCACGTCTCGTACATCTCGCGGCCATAGATGCCCCGCAGGGTGAGCATGTTGAACACGACCTGCGTCCAGTCGATCGCGATCTCCTCGGTGGGGATGCCGAGCATGGCGATGCGGCCGCCGTGGGACATGTTCGCGAGCATTGCGCGCAATGCGGCCGGGTTGCCCGAGACCTCGAGGCCGACGTCGAAGCCTTCGGTCATCCCGAGCTCGGCCTGCACGTCGGCGAGCTCGCGCGCGGTCGGGTCGACGGTCAGGCTCGCGCCCATCCGGTCGGCGAGGGCGCGCCGGTAGCCGTTGGGGTCGCTGACGACCACGTGCCTCGCGCCCGCGTGACGCACGACCGCGGCCGCCATGCATCCGATCGGGCCGGCGCCGGTGATCAGCACGTCCTCGCCCAGGACGGGAAACGCAAGGGCGGTGTGCACCGCGTTTCCGAACGGGTCGAAGATCGCCGCCACGTCCTCGTCGATGCCCGGCCAGTGGTGCCAGATGTTCGTCATCGGCAGGGCGATCAGCTCGGCGAACGCCCCCGGCCGGGTCACTCCGACGCCCTGCGTGTGCGCGCACAGATGCCGGCGCCCGGCCATGCAGTTGCGGCAGCGGCCGCAGACGACGTGGCCCTCCCCGCTCACCAGGTCACCGGGGTGGAAGTCGGTCACGTTCGAGCCCACCTCGACCACCTCGCCGACGAACTCGTGCCCGATCACGAGCGGCACGGGGATCGTCTTTTGCGCCCACGGGTCCCACCGCTCGATGTGCACGTCCGTGCCGCAGATGCCCGTGCGGCGCACGCGGATCAGCACGTCGTTGATGCCGTGCTCGGGCTCGGGCACATCCTCCAGCCACAGGCCCGGCTCGGCACGGGTCTTCACCAGGGCGCGCATGGTCGCACCATAACCGGGCCGCGGCGTTCGGTTACCGGCTAGGGCCAGCTCGCCGACAACGTGACCGTCGCAGGCCCCTGCGAGAGCTTGCGCACGCCGACGAAGTACCTGCCGGCCACCGTGTGCGGACGCCCCCCGGCGCAGGTGATGGTGCGGTCCGCGATCCGGCATGCCCGCTCCCGCCGCGAGTCGACGATCACAAGCGCCGTCCCCCAGTTTGAGCGACGCACATGCACGAGGAACTGGGCCCCTGGGATGGAGGCCGAGAACAGGAGCCTGACCCGCAGCGTGCCCGTCTGGCCCACGTCGAGAAGGAACCGGCGGTGCGTCGGGCCGGCCGGCAGGCGGAACGACTCATGGAGGCCGCCCGCCTCGGCCGGCGGCGCGGCCCAGCAGGCGTTGAGGGTGACCTTCGCAGCGGCCCGGCTCAGCTTGTGCACGCCGAGGTGATAGCTGCCGGGGGCCGTGTGCGCACGGGCGCCGTGGCAGATGACGGTGGTGCCGGCGACCCGGCACCCGGGGGCGGGCGGTCGTGAATCGACCAGCGTCTTGGCCGCGCCCCACGTCGAGCGGCGCACCCGGACGACGATCGCGGCCGTCGGGTTCTTGACGTGTGAGTAGTCGAGCTCCACGCGCAGGGTGCCCGCCTCGGGGATCTGGAACGAGAACGGCCGATGGGTGCGGCCGATACCGAGGGTGAACGACCGGCCAAACCCACCACCGATGCAGCCGAAGGCATGAGCGGTCGCCGGAAAGGCCAGCGGCGCAGCAAGGACGACGAACATGACGATCCGGCGCATCGAAGGGCCCTCGCTCGGAGTCCGCCCAGCATAGCGGGGGCTCAGGCTGGAGCCGGCGGAATGCTCTGCCGGAACCGGAACAGGTTGTCCGGGTCGTAGTGGCGCTTCACCTCCCGCAGGCGGGGGAGGTTGGTGGCGTAGTAGGCGTGCCTCCAGTCGGCCAGGTTCGGATCGATGTAGTTCTGGTAGGCCTGCCCGGACACGTGCGGGCGCATGCTCGCCTTGAGCGAGGCGAGCCACGCGCCGGCCGCAAGGCCGCCGCCGGCCGACCCCCAGTAGGCGAGCATCTGGGCCGAGAAGAGCTGGTCGCGGTGCACGAACGCGGTGGCGTCCGGCGCGACCCGGTTGAGCGCGCCGCCGTACGGGTCGAGCAGTACGGCTCCCGAGCCGGCGCCCTCGGCCTGGCGCCGCTCGATGGCGGTCACGATCGCCTCGGCACCCGCGGACGAGAGCGGCGTGGCGACGTACGCCGAGCCGGCGGCGAAGCTCGCGGGCCGGATCGTGCGGCAGGCGGCGGCGGTCTCGGTCGCGCATCCGGCCCAGATGCGCTGCACGTCCAGGTACGTGCCCGCGCCGGTCGAAAGCGATGCCCCGGCGACCGCCGTGACCGGCGCCATCACGGTTCGCAGCGCCGACTCGCTGCCGCCCAAAAGCTGACCGAAGACCCGCACCTGGGGGTCCGGCGAACCGGTTTCGAGCGCGCAGATCAGGTACAGGTGGTCGGGCCCGTGCGGCGCCAGGCCCTGCCATGCCGCCACCGCCTCGGTGGCCTGCGACCAGGGGAAGTCGCAAAACCCGTACGCCGCCGCGCCGACCGGGTGGGTCGCGAACGTGAATGCCGTGACGACCCCGAAGTTGCCGCCCCCGCCTCCACGGCAGGCCCAGTACAGATCGGAGTTCGTGGCCGCATCGGCACTCACCGCGACTCCGTCGGCGGTCACGATCCGCACGGCGAGGATGTTGTCGCAGGTCGCCCCCATCGCCCGGGCGGCGAATCCGACGCCGCCGCCTAGCGCAAGCCCCGCGACGCCGACGGTGGGGCAGGAGCCGGTCGGAACGGCGAGGCCGCGGGCGGCGAGCGCCGTGATCAGGTC
>DATCPV010000416.1:0-4849 GCA_036569885.1 Gaiellales bacterium
GGGATGAACGGCCCACGCCACACCCGCGTCCAGTCCGGGTGTGGACCGCCACTTCCACCCCGGCGCTGCGCGGAACGTCAGCGGGTGCCGGTTCGGCCGCGAGACGGAAGTCGCCGGTGACGAGGAACCGAGCGAACACCCGGCCGCAATCGCCACCGCCAGACTTGCGAGCGTCGCGCGGTGCGATGTCGAGATCGGCATGCATGACGTACGCGCCGCCGGTGCCGGTGCGTCCGACTACGCTGGGGGCATGCTGCGCCGCGTGCCCCGGGCCGTCCGTGTCGTCGTCGAGCTCGTGGCCGTCACACTGCTGTGGCGGGTGCTGGGATCCGACTCGTGGCTGGTCGACGTCGGTTTCGCGGTGTGGATCATCCTGGTCGTCGAGGGCATCCAGTGGTTCGACCGCCGGCGCAAGGGTCAGTCCGCGGCGGGCTGAGGCGCCGGGGCGGTCAGGTCCTCCGGCAGGAGCGAGAACATCACCGAGTCCACCCGCCGCCCGCCGATCTCGTCGTACTTGCGCAGGACGCCCTCGCGCCGGTAGCCGCTGCGCGCGGCGACTGCCTGCGAGGCCAGGTTCTCGGGCTCGGTCCACAGCTGGAGCCGGGCGATGCCGCCCGGGCCGAGCGCCCAGACCGATGCCACGCGCACCGCCCGCGTTGCCCGGCCGCCGCCACGTCCCTCCGCCACCAGCCAGTACTCCACGATCGCCCGCGAGTACGCCTCGGGGCGCACGGCGACCTCGCCCAGGTATTCGTCGCCGCCCGCGTCGCAGATGGCAAACCAGATCTCGGTGCCGTCGCGCCAGTCCCTTTGCACCCGGGCGATGTGCTCCTGGGCGCTGTGCCCCGGCCCGAACCAGCGCACCCACTCGGGGTCGCGGAACACCCGCCGGACAGCCTCCAGATCACCGTCGGCGACCCCGCGGAGCGTGACCACGCCGTCGCTCAGGGGGAGGTCGGGCGGGACGAGCGGCACGGTCACCCGGTGCGCGCGAAGAACTGCGGCAGATGCGCCCGGTGGGCCTCGAGCAGTGCGTCCAAGAGCGGCCCGGCGACGTCGTAGCTGCGCACGAGCGGGTTTGCCATCAGCGCCTGCAGCGCGACCCCGCGGTCGCCTGTCACCGCTGCGCGCACGGTCAGCCGCTCGTACGCCTTCACCTGCTCGACGAGGCCCAGCATCTCCGGCGGCAACGGCCGCTGCGCCAGGGGGTGCGCCCCGGCCGCGTCGATGCGGCACGGCACCTCGACGACCGCGTCTGCGTCGACGTTGGGGATGGCCCCGGCATTGCGCACGTTCACGATCTGGGTGTCGCCGCGATCGGTCTGCAGCGACTCCACCAGCATCGCCGCCGCCTCGGAGTAGAACGCCCCGCCGCGCTGCTCGAGCAGCTTCGGCTTCACGTCCAGGTCGGGGTCGCGGTACATCTCGAGCAGGTCCTGCTCGATCTGCATCACCTCACTGGCGCGCGTGGGGTGCTCGCCCTGCTCCTTGACCATCCGTTCGGTGAGATAGAAGTAGCGCAGGTAGTACGACGGGATCGCGCGCACGAGGCGGATCAGGTCGCCCGGCAGGTCGACGTCCTCGCCGAGCTGATCGGCGAACGTGTCGATCAGGCCGGGCAGCCTGTCGACCCCGTCCACATAGACCCCCCGCTCCCACGAGAGGTGGTTCAGGCCGACGTGCTCGAGCTCGACCTCGTCGGGCTCGACCCCGAGCCGGTCGGCCAGCTGGCGCTGGAAGCCGATCGGGATGTTGCAGAGCCCGATCGCCCGGTGGTCGTCGTCGATCAGCGCCTGGGCGACCAGTCCGGCCGGGTTGGTGAAGTCGAGCAGCCACGCGCCGTCGGCGCCGAGGCGGGCGGTGTCGCGGGCGATGTCGAGCACCACCGGCACCGTCCGCAGAGCCTTGGCGAACCCGCCGGCGCCCGTCGTCTCCTGGCCGATGCAGCCGAACCCCGCCGGCACGGTCTCGTCTTCGAGCCGGGCTGCGAGGCCGCCGACGCGCAGCTGCACGAGCACGAATGCGGCCCCCTCGACGGCACGCTCACGATCGGTCGTGCACGAGAACCGGCCGGGGAACTTCTGCCGGTGAAGGATCCTTCCGGCGAGGCCGCCGACCACGTCCAGCCGGCCCTCGTCGATGTCGTGCAGGACGAGCTCGGCGATGCCGAGCCGCTCGGCCCGAAGCGCCAGGCCCTCGATCAGTTCCGGGGTGTAGGTGCTGCCGCCGCCGATTACCGCGATCTTGGGGTTTCCAACCACGGCCGCGCATTGTAATCTATGCGCCGTGCATTCGTTAGGAAACTTTCCTGACATATTCATGGCCGAGATCGCGGGTCAGCCTGCCGCCATCCGCCGGGCCGCCGCCGCCGCCACCGATCAGGCCGGCCAGATCGCCGCGTTGCGGGCCGAGCTCAGCCGCCGTCCGCGGGTGGTCCTCACCGGCATGGGCAGCTCCTACGACGCGTGCTACCCCGCCGCCACCCGCCTGGCGGCAAGCGGCGTGCTGGCCACGATGGTCGATGCCGCCGAGCTGCTGCACTTCCGGATGGACGCCCTCGACGCCGCGACCCTGCTCGTATGCGTGAGCCAGTCGGGCGAGAGCGCCGAGACCGTGCGCCTGGTGCGCGAGCTGCGGGCGCGGGCCGGCGGGCCGGCGGTGGTGGCAGTGACCAACGGGAGCCGAAGCGCGCTCGCGCAGCTTGCGGACGTCAATCTGGACACCCACGCGGGCGAGGAGCACGGCCCGTCGACGATAACCTTCGCAGGCACGCTGGTGATGATGTCGGCGCTGGCCGCCGGCCTGGCCGGGCGCGAATCGACCGTCGTTGCCGATGCCGAGACCGCGGCGGCCGGTGCCGAGCGGCTCCTGCAGGATCCCGAGGGCGATGCCCAGGCGCTCGCGGCGTGGCTCGGCGAGCGCCCGGTGCTCGCGCTGCTCGGCCGCGGCGAGTCGCGCGCGGCGGCCGAGATGGGGGCGCTCACGCTCAAGGAGGCCGCCCGCTTCCCGGCCGAGGCGCTACAGGCCGCCCAGTTCCGGCACGGCCCGCTCGAGCTGGCCGGCCCCGAGCTGGCGGTGGTCGTACACGCCTCGGAGCGTGCCACCCGCGACCTCGACCTGGGCCTCGCCGCGGAGCTCGTCGCGGCCGGATCGGCCGTGCTCGTGACGGGCCCCGGCGGCGCCGCTCCCGACGGGGCGATGGGCATCGCCACCGGGGAGGTCACCGGCGGGCTTGCCTCGGCCGTCGAGATCGTCCCCGTCCAACTGCTCTCGTGGGCGCTTGCGCGCAGCCGCGGACTCGCGCCGGGCACCTATACCATCGCCTCCAAGGTGACCACCCATGAGTAGCCCCAGGATCGCGCTCACCTTCGACACCGAGCACTGGAGCCATCCCTCGACCCCGGACGTGCAGGACCGCATCCTCGACGTGCTCGCCGCGGCCGGCGTGCGGGCAACGTTCTTCGTACAGGGCCGCTGGGCGACCGCGTATCCGGAGTGCGCCCGGCGGATCGCGGCCGCCGGTCACCTGGTCGGCAACCACTCCCATCACCATGCCCCGATGGACACGCTCACCGACGCGGGCATCGAGAGCGACGTCCTCAAGGCCCAGGAGGCGATCGTCGCGATCACGGGCGCGGATCCCCGGCCCTGGTTTCGGTGCCCGTTCGGATACGGGCACGCCGACCCGCGCGTCCTTGCGGCCCTCGATCGGTCCGGCTATCGCAATATCCACTGGGATGTGGAGCCCGACGACTGGAGGCCGGAGCGCACGCCGGCCGATCTCGAGCGGCTGGTGATCGGCGGCGCTCTGCAGCACGGTGACGGCGCCGTCGTGCTCCTGCACAGCTGGCCGCCGGCGACGATCGCCGCCCTGCCTGAGATTCTCTCCGGCCTGGCGGATACCGGCGCCCGCATGGTCGGCCTGGACGAGGTCGCAGCATGAGCGGCCTGCGCACGGTGGTTGCGGTCGACGGCGGCAACTCGAAGACGGACGTCGCCATCCTCGACGAGACGGGCCGGGTGCTCGGCACCCACCGGGGCCCGGGGGCGTCGTTCTCGCCGAAGGCGCACGACCGCTCGGTCGCCAATCTCGACCGGACGGTGCGCGAGGCGGCGCGCCTGGCCGGGATCGGCTCCGAGCCCGTGGCCGACATCGGCATCTTCTGCCTTGCCGGCGCCGACCTGCCCGCCGACGACCGCCGCATCCTGCGGTCGGTGAAGGGACTGGGCCTCGCGTCCGAGCCGCTGCTCCGAAACGACACCTTCGCCGTCATGCGCGCGGGCGCATCCCGCGGCTGGGGCGTGGCGGTTGTGTGCGGGGCCGGCTTCAACTGCACCGGCGTCGGCCCGGACGGCCGCGAGGTGCGCTTCCCCGCCCTCGGCCCCATCTCCGGCGACTTCGCCGGGGGCGACGCGATCGGGGTCGAGGCGGTGGGAGCCAGCGTGCGGGCCCGCGACGGCCGTGGGCCGCGCACCGAGCTCGAGCGAGTCGTGCCGGCATATTTCGGCATGCGCACGCCGCGTCAGGTGATGGAGGCGCTGCACACGGGCCGGCTCGCCGAGTCGCGCATGGTCGAGCTGGCGCCGGTGGTGTTCGCGGCCGCAAACGCCGGCGACCCCGTTGCGCACGGGATCGTCGAGCGCCAGGCCGAGGAGGTGGCCGTGCTCGTGTGCACGACGCTGCGGCGGCTGCGCCTGCGGAGCACCGACACGGACGTGGTGCTCGGCGGGGGGGTCGCGCGGGCGCGCAACCCGATTTTCATGCGGCGGCTGACCGAGCGTGTGGGCGCATGCGCTCCGCTCGCCCGCATCGCGGTGGTCGACGAGCCGCCCGTCGTCGGCGCGTCCC
>DATCPV010000417.1:0-10843 GCA_036569885.1 Gaiellales bacterium
CCGAGCCGCCCAGGACACGCACGAGGCCGACGCCGGCGACCAGCGCCACGGCGGGTCCGGCGAGGCCGAGGAGCGCATTGCGGCGGCCGGTCTCCCGTCCCACCGCAGGCGCTGCGACCAGAAGGCCCTGGGCGGCGCACAGCGCTGCGTACCACGGGAACAGGAACACCGGGGCGGGAAGTTAGTGGATCTCAGAAGCCCATGGCGGGACCGAGCGGGGTCGCCGTGGCGGCCCGTCCCAGCAGCGGCAGCCCGTCCATGGTCTCGATCGCCGCGAGCGTCGAGTACGGGGTGTAGCGCGTCGCGTCGACGGTACCCGGGGTGATGTAGGCGCTGGCCGTGATCAGGCCGACATGACAGCCGCTCGTGTCGATGTTGGCCTGGGTCGTGCAGTCGATCCCCGCGGTGGACGTCTCGTTGCCCTCGTCCCACGTGATCAGAACGAGCGTGTTGCCGGCCTGGTAGCCGGCCGACGAGAAGATCTTCGGCAGGAGCTGGCTCAGCCACGTGTCGCCGGTCTGCACCCGGGTCGCGTTCGTGCCCGGGCAACCCGTCTGCCAGTGCATGTCGTCACACAAGTTGGGCGTGATCCAGGTGAACGACGCGAGGGTCGCCGGATCGAAGCCCTGAAGCGTGAAGCCGACATCATTCCTGACGCACGAGCCGTCGCCCCCCGAGGCGAGGTCGGTGAACCAGAGGGCCGGGTTGTGGCCCGACTTGTAGAAGCCAGAGGTGGTGGCCGAGCAGGCCTTGGTCATGCTCTCCTCGAGCGCGAGCCACGACATGCCGGCCGCATCGAGCTGGTGGAGTAGGTTGTCGGCCGGCGTGTGCTGCGGGGTGCCGTTCCAGACCTGGAGCACACCGTCGAGCGGTGCGACGTAATTCGGCTGTGACGGGTGGGTCGCGCCGACCGCGTTGGTTGCCAGCGCGCACTGCCTCGCCAGCTGATTGGAGTACGGCGCCGCCGACGAGCCGATCCAGCCGCCGTAGCCCAAGTTCTCGTCCATGATCACGACGACGTGCGAATAGGTGGGCGGGCTCGCCGGGTTGAACGACCCCGCGAGCGAGCCGCACGGCCCCGCGGGCGCCGCTGCGGTCGTGGCGGTCGCGGGCGCCGACTTCGCCGAGGTGTTGTGCGCGGCGTCGAACGCGTCCACCGTGTAGCTGTACGTGGTGGAGGGCTGCAGGCCGGTGTCGGCAAACGACGTCCCGGCCGCCGTGCCGACCTTCGAGCCGTTGCGGTAGACGTCGTAACCCGTCACGCCGACGTTGTCGGTGGAGGCCTGCCACGAGACCGACACCGAGGCGGACCCGGTCGCCGTCGCCGTGACACCGGTCGGGACGCTGGGGGCTGTCCCGTCGCCCGTCGAGCCGCCGGTGACCAGGCTCAGGTTGTCAATGTCGTAGGTCGCCCTTGACGCCGGTGCCGCCTCGACCACGTTCACCGTCAGCGAGTCACCCGAGTTGAGCGTCGTGTACGCGACGGTTGGAAACGCCTGCCAGGCCGTCGTCGTCACGACACACGACTGGGCCGAGCCGACCGTGGTCGTGCCGCCCGACGGAACCTCCTTCAGCTTCAGGCACACATTCTGGCCGGCGGTGTCGCTGCGCACCTCACCGGCCAGCTGATAGGGGGTGCCGGCAACCGTCGTCTTGACGGGCTTGGTGGTCGTGTAGGCGTACACCTGTGACGTGCCCGACGCCGTCACCCGCGCGGCATGGCCGCCGCCGTCGCCCGCGACCAGCGACAGCGTGCCGTTGCTCGCGCCCCAGCCGGTGAGCGATCCCGCACCCGAGCCGTCGAAGGTGCCGTTCGCGATCAGGTTGGTCGCCGCAGACGCGAACGCCGCCAGCGCGAGCACGGCGGCTCCGGCCAGCACAGCGGCACCTGCTCCCCGGCGCAATGCCGGCCCCCGCGCACGACTCATCGCCCGATGATAACCGGTCACCTGATGCAAACCAAGTGAGCGGCGCCGTGCGGTACCCTGGCACTGGAGCGTTCCAATGGCCGTTTTGTCGACATCCGGACCCACATGAGCACGCCGATCGGGCTGGCAATTGTTGGCGCGGGCCGGATGGGTGTTACCCACCTTCGCGCGCTCGCAGACGAGCCGTCCGTGCGCCTCCGGGCGATCGTCGATCCCTCCGAGCAGGCCCGGGCGAGCGCGGTGTCGGCGTCGCCCGAGACGCCGGCATTCGCCGACCTCGATGCGGCGATGGGGCACGGCGGCATCGACGCGGTGCTCATCGCCGCTCCCTCGACGCTCCACCTGACGCTCGTGCGCGAGTGCGCTGCGCGCGGCCTGCCAATGCTGTGCGAGAAGCCGTGCGGGACGACGCCGGACGAGGCGAGCGCGGCGGCCGCGGCGGCCGACCGAGCCGGCTGCCTGCTTCAGATCGGCTACTGGCGCAGGTTCGCGCCCGAGTTGGTGAACCTGCGGGAGCGGATGCGCTCGGGGGCTCTGGGCGAGCTCGTGCTCGTCTCGTGCTATCAGTGGGATGCCAGGCCCCCAAGCCCGGCCTTCCGGGGCACGAGTGGCGGCATCGCGGTGGACATGGGCGTCCACGAGTTCGACCAGCTGCGCTGGCTGACCGGACAGGAGCTGGGGACATTCGCCACCGTCGCCCAGGCCCCAAGGGCGGACGGTCCCGAGGGGCTGCAGATCCTAGGCGCCCTCTCGGACGGGACGGCCGCATTCGTCTCGCTCGGACAGAGCTTCCCGCACGGCGACTGCGTCTGGGTGGAGGTGTTCGGCACCGCCGGGTACGAGCGCTGCGAGGTGCTGTGGGGAGCCGGCGGCGACGCCGCACTTCACCGCGCTCTGCGGGCTCAGGCGCGTGCGTTCGCCGCCCGCGTCGGGGGCGGCTCGGGCGGCGACGCGGCGACGGCACAGGACGCTCTGCTCACGCTGCGGGCGGCCGAGCGCGTCCACCCGGGTTGACGCTGCCACGCCCTCGGCGCTACGTCGTGAGCTCTGCCTGCACCGCGGCACTGAGCGCGTCCGGGTCAAACCCGAACGGCCCCTCGCCTCCCTGATAGGCGATGCGCCCGGAGCGATCGATCAGGTACAGGCGGTCGGGCCAGCCACCGTACGCGGCTGCGACGGCGTCGTCGGCGTCGTCGAGCAGCATGGGGATGGTCGTCTCGAGGGCGACCGAGCAGGTGGTGGCGACCTCCGCGCGTTCGGAGAGCGTCTGTGGGTCGGGCACCGCGATCCCCGCCTCGCGGTTCTCCGAGAGCACCCAGCCGTCCTCGGGGTGCGCCTCGCGGATATACACGATCATGTACGTGACCCGGTCGCCGTATCGGCGGTGCTGCTCCTCGAGGGCGCCCAACTGGCGCCGGAACGGCGGTCAGGTGTACGAACCGAAGATCAGCGCGACCGGCCGGCGACCGAGGTCGTCGCCGAGGTCGACGATCTCCATCGTCTCCGCACGCGTCACATCCAGCCTCGGCAACCGGAACACCGGCGCCGGGTCGCCCACCGCGACCGCCGGAGTGCTCAGGTTGCGGTAGACCGCCGACGTGCGTATGTCGGCAAGCCTCAGCGGAGAGTCGGTGGGCGTCGGCGGCTCTCCGGGCGCGCGCATGTGCTCCTGCGCACCTCGCATGGCCGCAACGTAGGCGAGATTCAGCGCGGACGCAAATGCCGCCCCGGGCGGTGCTAGGATGGCCGGTGCTTTGTGTCCCACGTGGCAGCGGGTGGGCGGAAAAGTCGCCCCGAATGGGTCGTGTTCGGGAGCCTGCGGAGGGGAGGGCCGTTGGCGACAGTGACCTTTGAAGACGTCGCGAAGGTGTACCCGGACGGGACGCGGGCGGTGTCGGGCATGAACCTCACGATCGAGGATCGCGAGTTCATGGTGTTCGTCGGGCCATCCGGGTGCGGCAAGACGACAGCCCTGCGCATGGTGGCAGGGCTCGAGACGATCTCAGAGGGCGTGCTGCGGATCGGCGATCGACCGGTCAATCACGTCCCGTCGCGCGACCGGGATATCGCCATGGTGTTCCAGAGCTACGCGCTCTACCCGCACCTGACGGTCTACGAGAACATCGCGTTCGGGCTGCGCGTGCGCAAGATGTCGAAGCAGGAGATCGACCGGCGCGTCCAAAATGCCGCATCGATCCTGGGCCTCGAGCCGTTCCTCGATCGCAAGCCCCGCGCCCTCTCGGGCGGCCAGCGGCAGCGCGTCGCCATGGGCAGGGCGATCGTCCGCGAGCCGGCGGCCTTCCTGATGGACGAGCCGCTCTCGAATCTCGATGCCAAGCTGCGCGTGCAGATGCGGGCCGAAATCGGCGGCCTCCAGCACGACCTGGGCGTCACCACGATCTACGTCACCCACGATCAGGTGGAGGCGATGACGATGGGCGACCGGGTGGCGGTGATGCGCAAGGGAGAGGTGCAGCAGGTCGCGCCTCCCCAGGAGCTGTACGACAATCCGGTCAACCTGTTCGTGGCCGGGTTCATCGGCAGCCCGGCGATGAACATGTTCGAGGGTGTGATCCGCACGGAGAACGGCGGCATCACCGTCGAGGCGGGCAGCCAACGGCTCGCTCTGGACGAGAGCGTGGTCGGCGCACGGCCGGCGCTGCGGGCATACGCCGACAAAAACGTCATTGTCGGGATCCGGCCCGAGGACATCCAGGACGTTGCCCTCGCGCCCGACGCGCCTCCCGACCGGCGCCTGAAGGGGAAGGTGCTCCTCACCGAGGCGCTGGGCTCGGAGATCGTCGTGCACGTCGGCGTCGACGCTCCTGCGGCGTCCACCGACGAGGTGCGTGAGCTGGCCTCGGAGGCGGACGAGGTGCGACGGCCGGCGTCGAGCGACGACGGCCCGGCCACCACGACCTTTGTCGGCCGCTTCGGACCTCGGTCGAGCGTCGCGGTCGGCGACCAGATCGAGACCGCGGTGGATACACGCTCCCTGCACTTCTTCGATCCCGCCACCGGGCTCGGAATCCATGACCAGACCGCGACAGAAGGAGCTCGTTCATGAGCCTTCGCCATCGAACCCGTGTATGTGTACTCACCGCCTTCGTGGTCTCCCTGGCCGCAGGCTGCGGCGGGAGCTCGGGCGGCTCGTCCAGCGGCGGCGGGGGCGGCTCGACCAGCTCTGTCTCCGGGTCGGTCTCGATGGTCGGTATCTGGGCGGGGCCGGAGCAGAAGTCGTTCCAGGCGGTGATCAGCGACTTCAACAAGCAGTATCCAAACGTGCACATCAACTACACCTCGGCTGGCAACAACATCACGACGGTGCTCTCGACCGCCGTCCAGGGCGGCAACCCGCCCGACTTGGCCGACGTCGCCCAGCCGGGCTTCGTGACACAGCTCCAGCAGAAGGGCGCGCTGAAGCCGATCGACTTCGCCCGCAGCGTCATCCAGCAGAACTTCGGCGCCGGCGGCACCCAGCTCGGCGAGATCAACGGGAAGCTGTACGGGCTGCTGTTCAAGGCCTCCAACAAATCGACCATCTGGTACAACGTCTCGGCGTTCAAGAACGCCGGCGTGACGCCTCCGACGACATGGCCGGAGCTCCTCAGTGACGCAAAGACGCTGAAGGCGTCGGGCACGCCCGCCTACTCCATCGGCGGCTCCGAGGGCTGGACGCTGACCGACCTGTTCGAGAACATCTACCTGCGGCAGGCCGGCCCGGCCAAGTACGACCAGCTCTCGAAGCACCAGATCAAGTGGACCGACCCGTCGGTGATCGCCGCCCTGAAGACCATGGGGCAGGTTCTCGGCGACACGAGCAACATCTACGGCAGCACCTCGGGCGCCCTTCAGACCGACTTCGCCACATCGGTCAACAACGTGCTCGTTCCCTCCGGGACGACCCCGAAGGCGGCCATGGTGATCGAGGGCGACTTCGTCCCCGGCACCGCGACCACGGGGGCCAAGCCGGTGACCGACTACAACGTGTTCCCGTTCCCGTCGATCAACAACTCGCCGCCGGTGACCGAGGTCTCCGGTGACGAGATCGTCATGTTCAAGGACAGCCCGGCCACGGAGGCGTTCGTCAAGTACCTCGCGACACCGCAGGCGGCCGAGGCATGGGCGAGCCGTGGTGGCTTCGGCACGCTCAACAAGAAGGTGCCGCTGAGCACGTACTCCGATGCCATCTCCAGAAAGGTGGCCCAGACGCTGGCGACCTCCAAGGTCTCCCGGTTCGACCTCTCGGACCTCCAGCCGGCGGCGTTCGGCGCGACGGTCGGGCAGGGTGAGTTCAAGATCTTCCAGGACTTCCTCAAGAACCCGAGCAACGTGAACGGAATCGCCCAGGAGCTCGAGAGCTCGGCAGCGGCCGCGTACAAGTGACCGAAGCAGGCATCACCGCGGACGGGCCCGGGGCGCCGACAGGCGACCCGGGCCTCGTGCGGCGATACGGCATGGTGGCCGTGTTCCTGGCGCCGGCCGTCGTCCTGCTCGGCGTGTGGATCGTCTACCCCACCGTCTACACGATCGCCCGCAGCCTGTTCGGAGCATCGGGGTGGGGCGACTTCGTAGGTATTCACAACTACCGCACGCTCTTCTCCGACAGCAATCTGCGCCAGGCGATCAAGAACAACGCCCTCTGGGTCGTGGTCATCCCGGCCCTCGTGACGTCCATCGGCGTCGTGTTCGCGGTCCTGATCGAGCGCATCCGCTGGTCGGTCGCGTTTCGCCTGGCGGTGTTCATGCCGATGGCGATCTCGCTGTTCGCCGCCGGCGTGATCTGGCGAATCCAGTACCAGCAGGACCCCAGCCAGGGGGCGATCAACGCCGCGATCGCGTCGGTCAAGAACGCCGTCAGCCCGCCCGGCGTCCTGTCGACCGCATCGCCGTCGACCAAGGCGCTCTCGGGCAACCCGCAATCGACCGGGCTACAGCTCAAGTCTCCGGTGAAGAGCGGCAGCGTCGCCCTGCTCGGCGTGACGGCGATCAATATCACCGAGATCCCGAAGACCTCGAAGCAGGCGGTCAAGCCCCAGCCGGCGGCGAACGGCATCACCGGCGTCGTCTGGCGCGACTTCAAGCCCGGCGGCGGCAAGCCGGGCGTGGTTGAGCAGGGCGAGGCGGGCCTGCCGGGTGTGACGGTGGAGCTGCGTGACTCGTCCGGCCATTCCGTCGCGACGGCCAAGACCGCCGCCGACGGCGACTTCACGTTCCCGAACGTCGGCTCGGGTACCTACCACGTCGCCATCGGCGCGTCGACGTTCGCGGAGCCGTACGGCGGCGTGGGCTGGCTCACCTCCAAGCTGATCACGCCGGCCATCATGATCGCCTACCTGTGGGTGTGGGCCGGCTTTGCGATGGTGGTGATCGCCGCCGGCCTGGCGGCCATCCCGCGCGACGTGCTGGAGGCCGCCCGCACGGACGGCGGGAGTGAGTGGCAGGTGTTCCGGCGCGTCACGGTGCCGCTGCTCGCACCTGTCCTCTCGGTGGTGTTCATCACGATGATCATCAATGTCCTCAAGGTGTTCGACATCGTGCTGGCCGTCGCTCCCGAGTCGGTGCAGCCGAATGCGAACGTGATCGCGCTCGCGATGTGGCGGACGTCGTTCGGAGGCGTGAACGATTTCGGCCTTGGGTCGGCGATCGCCGTGCTCCTGTTCGTGCTCGTCGTTCCCGTCCTGCTCCTGAACGTGCGCCGATTCCGTAGGGAGGTGTGAGGATGACCGCTGCTGAGATCGGCACTCAGGCAGGCACGATGCCGGCCAAACCGCACGATTCCGTGCCGGCGCGGATCGGCAGGGCCGTCGCCAAGGCGCCGCTGCAGATCTTTCTGATCGTGGTGGCGCTGCTCTGGCTCGTTCCGACCTTCGGCCTGTTCATCACATCGATCATGCCGACCTCGCTGGTCAGCCAGGAGGGGTGGTGGAAGTTCTTCTCCCATCCGAGCATCGCCACCTTCTCCAACTACCGGGCGCTGTACGACAACTCCACGATCACGTCGTCGCTGCGCACCACTGCCGAGATCGCGATCGGCGGCACGGTGCTTCCGATCGTGATCGCGGCGCTCGCGGGATACGCCTTCGCGTGGCTCGAGTTCCCCGGTCGGGATGTGCTTTTCGTGGTCGTGATCGGGCTTCTGGTGGTGCCGGTGCAGATGGCCCTGATCCCGATCTTCAGCATCTATGACCATCTGGGCCTCTTCGACACGGTGCTCGGGCTGGTGCTGTTCCACACCGCCTTCGGGCTGCCGTTTGCGATCTTCCTGCTGCGCAACTTCTTCGTGGGTATCCCCCGTGACATCCTCGAGTCGGCACGCATCGACGGCGCCTCCGAGATGCGCATCTTCACTCGCCTGATCCTTCCGCTTGGGCTGCCCGCGATCGCGTCACTGGCAATCTTCCAGTTCCTGTGGACGTGGAATGACCTGATCGTCGCGCTGACACTTGCCCGCAATACGCAGCCGATAACCGTCGCGATCTTCTCCCAGATGCGCGAGTTCGGCACCAACGTCGAGATCATCGCCCCCGCCAGCTTCATCTCGCTCGTGGTTCCGCTGATCGTGTTCTTCGCGTTCCAGCGGTACTTCGTCCAGGGACTCCTGGCCGGGTCGGTCAAGTAGCATGGCCGACCGGCCGGTCGCCGTCGTGGGGTCCGGGCTCGCGGCATTCTGCGCCTACGTCACGCTTCGACACGGCGGGTTGGAGCCGGGCGACGTTGCGGTGTTCGGGCCGACCGCCGATCCCGCCCACGCGTGGCGCCGGCGCGCGGCGGCGATCAATCAACGGGCGATGCGATCGGAGAGCGACGGCCACTGCTTCCCATCGAACTTCCCCGGCCTCGCCGTTCGCACGATCAACCGTCGCAGCAGCCTGGGGCCGCTGGTGCAGACCGCACTCGACCGCTACCACCCGACTGTCCAGGAGTTCCTCGACCACGTGTCCGCCCTGCGGGCCCGGTGCGGCTGGGACGAGAGCCTGCGTGCCGTGCGGGTCGAGCGTGTCCGCGCCGTCGACGAGGGGTTTGAGATCGACGGGCACGGGCGGTTCGCGCACGTGCTCCTCGCGCCGGGGCATCCCGGACTGGCGCGTCCCGTCGAGCTCGCCGCCGATCCGCGCGCGGTCCACGCGTACGAACCCCACGGGTACGCCTCCAGCGTGGCGGTCGTGGGGGCGGGCCTGGCAGCCGCGACGGAGTGGTTGAACGCGCTCGCGGCGGGGGCGGATGTCGTGTCCGTGCGCCGTCGCGAGCCCGTGCGGCGCCCGCTCAACGTCCCCCGCACCCTGCTCTCCCGGCGTGGCCTGAACGGGTTCCATGCGGCCCCCGCCGCCGAGCGCCTCGCGACCCTCGAGCAGGTGCTGGCACCGTCGTTCCCTCCCGACCGGCGCGTCGACCGGGTGCTGGCCGACGCCGCCCGAGCCGGCCGCTTCGCCACGGCAGCGAGTGTGAACGGCGCCGAGCAGATCGTCTGTGCAACGGGGTTCGTGCGCGGCTACCGGGCCGACCCGATGCTGGCCCGGCTGGTCGACGAGCACGGCCTCGAGACGGCCGGCCACCTGATCGTGCTCAATCCCGATTCGACCGTGCCGGCGCTGACGAGGCGCGGGCGGACACTGGCGCTGGCCGGCGCCCCCGCCCAGTGGGCGTATCCGGCCGCCGACACGCTGATGGGCGCCAAGTACTCGGCCCGCCGCTTCCTGCGCAGGGTGAGGGAATGTCGTACACGCTGAGAGGCCGGATCGAGTCGCGGATCGCGGGATGGATCCCGGCCTTCCTGGTCGCGATTGCGGCGACAGGGTGGACGCGGGTGTGGTGGCCGGTCGACCTGGCGTTGGTGATGCTGGGCGTCGGCCTGACGTGCGACGTCGTGCTCTACCACCGGCCGCTCGACTACCAGCCGGGGTGGACGATGCTGCCGCTCGGCGCATTCGAGCTCGGGCTGGTGATGGCGCTCGCGCACGCGATCCCGATCATGGCGCCGGTGCGCCCGGCGATCGCGCTGTTCATGGTCGGCTGGGTGTCGGGGCTCGTCCTCGGGCAGGCCGTGCTGCCGATGCTGCGGCTGTCGTACGACGAGGACGGGGGTGAGCTCGGCCGGGCCGGGCCGGCGCTCGCGTTTGCCGTCGCCGGCCTGGTCGCGGCCGCCGGGGGCGTCGCATGGGTGTCCCAGCCGCCCACGGTTTATCTCTCGGCCGGTGTCCATCGCGGCCCGATCGTGATCGATCGCACGGAAACGCTGATCGGCCGCCCGGGTGCCGTGATCCGTGGCGGTCTCGTGATCAAGGCCGATAACGTCACCGTCCGCAACGTCACGGTCGTCGGCGGCCAGAACGGCGTCACCGTGGAGGGGGCCACGGGGGTCATGCTGGACCGCGTGCACGTGAGGGGCGCCGAGCTGGACGGCTTCCACGTCCGCAGGGCCCAGGTCATGATCGACGACTGCTCCGTGCGGGGGATGGTCAGCCGCTTCGCCCAGGGAATCGATATCTCGTTCACGTTCGATCAGCCCATGAGCATGGTCGAAGGGTGTCGTATCCGCGGGGGCCAGGAGGGGATCGTCTCGGACTCCGCGCGGGTGATGGTGGAGCGGAACACCGTGACGGGAACGACGCTTCGGGGGATCACCGTGACGGAGATGTCGATGAGCTCGGTCGAGGACAACCACGTCGACGGCAGCCTCGGCATCGGCATCTTCTGTGCCGACCAGTCGGAGTGCCTGATCGCCGACAACCGGATCGCCGGGACGCGCCCCGACCCCACGTCGTCCGATCTCAGCAGGCTCGGCTACGCGATCGTCGCCCATTCGGCCGCGACGGCGTTCCTGGAGGCCAACCGAGTGGCGCGCAACCCCCACGGAATTGGGGTCTTCGCGGGCGGCTCGGTCCGCCGTGGCGGCTCCGGCTTCAACACCACCA
>DATCPV010000418.1:0-3261 GCA_036569885.1 Gaiellales bacterium
CCGTCGGGCCGCGATAGGGCTTGATCACGAACGCCTGCCCGAGCCACGCGATGCCGAGCGCGACGATCAGCGTGAGGGCCGTTTCGACCACAGCTCGGATCGGCTTCGGCAGCGCGGCGAAGAGGCCCATGTCGGCGCAGGTTATCGACCGCCGGTTGGACCCGCTGTAGGTCGGAGGCGCCGTCTTAACCTGAGACTTACTCAGGGAGGGGTACCCTCCGACCGATGGTGTTGGCATGAGGCGACGATTTGGAGCGTGCATCGCGAGCGTCGTGACGCTCTCGTTTGCGGCGTCGGCACAGGCGGCGACCGTGTTCACCCTGACCGGCCACGGCTGGGGCCACGGCATCGGCATGTCGCAGTACGGCGCCCTCGGCTATGCCGAGCACGGCTGGGGCTACAAGCAGATGCTCGAGCACTATTTCACCGGCACGCACGTGGCCCCGCTGCGGGGCTCGGTGACCGAGCGCGTGCTCCTGGCCTCGGGGCCCGCGATCCACTTCGGCGACTCCGCGGGCATGACGATGCGGGACGGCTCCGGGGCAAAGACCGCGCTGGCCGCGGGGACGTACCACCTGCAGCCGGGTGGCGCCGCCGGCCATCTGCAGCTCGTGAGCAGATCCGGCGCGGTGACCAAGGGACTTGTGGCACCGGTGGTGATCAGCCCGCGCTCGCAGCCGCTCAAGCTCAACGACTCCGCCGGGATCGGTTTCGCCGGTGACCACTGGCACGGATCGTTCCGGGTGATCGAGTCGGGGTCGAGCCTCCTGTGCGTGAACGTCGTCGGCATGGAGAAGTACCTGCGGGGAGTCGTCCCCAGCGAGATGCCGGCGTCGTGGATGCTGCCGGCGCTCAAGGCTCAGGCGGTCGCGGCCCGCTCCTATGCGTTTGCGACCCGCAACCCGGCGGGTGACTTCGACGCCTACGCCGACACGCGCAGCCAGGTCTACGGCCCGATCGAGCACGAGGCGGCGGCGTCAACCGGCGCGGTGCTCGACACCGCCCACCAGGTCGTCTGGTACAAGAAAACGGTTGCAACCACCTTCTTCTCGTCCAGCTCGGGCGGGCGCACGGCCTCCGAGCAGGCGGCGTGGGGGACGACGTTCGGAGAGCCCTATCTGAAGCCGGTGGCGGACAGGTACGACAGCGCTGACGGGGCGAATCCGAACCACACCTGGGCGCCGCAGACGTACTCACCCGCGGCCCTCGCCCGGGGACTTGGGCTCTCCGGTGTGGTCGGGTCGATACGCGCGACCATCGACCCCGCGTCGCTGCGGGTGCTGAAGATGGCGGTCACCTCGTCGGCCGGCACCTCGACATTCACGGGCGGCCAGATTCAGGGCGACCTCGGCCTGCGCTCGAACTACTTCCGCCTGCTGCAGCGCACGCTGGTCGCGCCTACGACCGCGGTGGCCGGCGCCGGGTTCACGATCACGGGGCGGGCGTGGCCCGTGCCGTCAGGCGGCCTATCGCTCGAACGACGTGGTGGGGCGGGCACGCCCTGGCAGGTCGTCGTGGCGTCCCTGCACGTCGGCGCATCGGGGAACTTCACCGCCCGGGTGACGCCCAAGGCAAACCGGTACTACCGGCTGGTCTCCGCCGGCGCGGCCATCTCTCCGGCCGTTCTGGTGAAGGTGCAGCCGGCGCTGTCGCTTGGGGTCGTGACCGGGCACTTCCGGGCGAGCATGTACCCGGCCCTGCCGGGTGAGAAGCTTCAACTCGAGCGCCACACCGCGGCCGGATGGGCGATCGGCGAGGCGGCCACGGTCGGCCGGCACGGTCACGCGGCCTTCACCACGCCGCCTGCGACCGGCCTGTGGCGTGTTCGCTACCCGGGCGACGCGATCCACCTGCGTGGCCACTCGGCCGCGATCACCGTCTCCTAGCCGCGCGCCTCGTTGACAGGTGGCAATGCTGGCGCATAAGATGTCCACCTGAACTTCGGCAAGGGCAGGTGTCGATGGAAGGTGTGGGCGATCGTCTGACGCGGCGTTCGGTGCTCGTGGCTGCCGCCGTGTATGGGCGGATCCCAGTCGCGCATGCGGCCGCGCCTCCTCGCGACCCGCGCCTCATCGGCAGCTGGGGCGGTTTTGTGATTCCCCCCACCGGCTGCTGGTTCGGCGCCGACGACACGACGTGCGGTTTCACCATCACGACCGGGATCGAGACCGAGCTGGGCCGGCGAATGGCGATCCGCAACCGCCGCTACGGCTGGCTGGCCGCCTGCCCGTCGCCGCAGGCGGTCGCCGACGCTGCGCTCACGAGCCCGCGCGTGGTCGTCATGTGCTCGTTCGGGCAGCCGTCCACCTTCCCGTGCAAGACGGCCGGCTGGTCTGGCAAGGAGGATCTCTCGACGACCGCCTTCGGCACGGGCATCGATCGCATCACAAACGGCGAATTCGATTCCTACTGGTTGGGCGTCGCGAGCCGGCTCAACTCGCTGGGCGGGCCCGTCATCGTCCGCCTGTGGCAGGAGCCAAACGGCCAGCACAACCCGTACTGGGCGGGCTTCCAGGGAGGCGTCGGCACCGGCGGCGAGCAGGCCTACATCAATGCCTGGAGGCACGTGCGGTCGGTGTTCGCCGCCGCCGGAGCGACGATCGACCAGGGTGGCCACTGCATCTTCGTCTTCTGCGCGCAGCGGCGAAGCACGCAGGGCATCTGGGAGGTCTACTACCCCGGGGATGACGTGGTCGACTTCGTCGCCTGCGACCTGTACCGGGATACGCTCGCCGACTCGGCCATGAACCCCTCGAACGACTGGAACACGCTCACGTTCGCGGCGGCGCACGGCAAGCCGTACATGGTCTCCGAGAGCGGCTTCGTGCAGGGCCAGCGGGTCAAGGTGGGCAAGACGTCGTATGACAAAGATGGATCGGTGACCGGCAACAGCCTGATCCTGAACACCTACCAATCGGTCATGCAGAACCCGTGGGTGGTCGCCTACCTGCCCTGGAACAACAGCGGCCCGAATGGCGTCGCCTTCGTCGACACGAGCGCCACGTCGCTCGCCCAATACACGCAATGGGC
The DNA here is from genome assembly GCA_036569885.1 of Gaiellales bacterium. Classification (GTDB taxonomy): domain Bacteria; phylum Actinomycetota; class Thermoleophilia; order Gaiellales; family JAICJC01; genus JAICJC01. The sequence continues at coordinate 3,031 of DATCPV010000418.1, forward strand.
GAACGACCCCTACTACGGCCTCGTGCTCACGTAGCGGTCTACAGCAGCTCGTCGGCGGGCACGTCGCGCAGCACCCGGGCGGGCACGCCCACAACGATCTTGCCGGCGGCCACGTCGCGGACGACCACGGCACCCGCTCCCACAAAGGCCTCGGGCCCGATCTCGACTCCGGGGAGCAGTGTGGCCCCGCCGCCGACCCGGGCGCCGCGGCGGATGACCGCGCCCTTGATC